>NZ_BNED01000005.1:6777500-6955000 GCF_016755875.1 Streptomyces spororaveus
TACGGCCTCGAAGACCTGCGCCGCGACTTCGGCGACGCGGTGGCCCTGCTCGTCGACGGCGTCACCAAGCTCGACCGGGTGAAGTTCGGCGAGGCCGCCCAGGCGGAGACCGTCCGCAAGATGGTCGTGGCCATGGCCAAGGACCCGCGCGTCCTGGTCATCAAGCTCGCCGACCGGCTGCACAACATGCGCACCATGCGCTACCTCAAGCGGGAGAAGCAGGAGAAGAAGGCCCGCGAGACCCTTGAGATCTACGCCCCGCTGGCTCACCGGCTGGGCATGAACACGATCAAGTGGGAGCTCGAAGACCTCTCCTTCGCGATCCTCTACCCGAAGATGTACGACGAGATCGTGCGCCTGGTCGCCGAGCGCGCGCCCAAGCGCGACGAGTACCTCGCCGTCGTCACCGACGAGGTGCAGGTCGACCTCAGAGCCGCCCGCATCAAGGCCACCGTGACGGGCCGCCCCAAGCACTACTACAGCGTCTACCAGAAGATGATCGTCCGCGGCCGTGACTTCGCGGAGATCTACGACCTGGTGGGCATTCGCGTCCTCGTCGACACCGTCCGGGACTGCTACGCGGCCCTGGGCACCGTGCACGCGCGATGGAACCCGGTCCCCGGCCGGTTCAAGGACTACATCGCGATGCCCAAGTTCAACATGTACCAGTCGCTCCACACGACGGTCATCGGACCCAGCGGCAAGCCCGTCGAGCTGCAGATCCGCACCTTCGACATGCACCGCCGCGCCGAGTACGGCATCGCCGCGCACTGGAAGTACAAGCAGCAGACCGTCGCCGGCACCTCCAAGGTGCGCACCGACGTCCCGCAGGCCGCCAAGGGCAGCGCCGGCCAGGACACGGTCAACGACATGGCGTGGCTGCGGCAGCTGCTCGACTGGCAGAAGGAGACCGAGGACCCGGGCGAGTTCCTCGACTCGCTGCGCTTCGACCTCTCCCGCAACGAGGTCTTCGTCTTCACGCCCAAGGGAGACGTCATAGCGCTCCCGGCCGGGGCCACCCCCGTGGACTTCGCCTTCGCGGTCCACACCGAGGTCGGCTACCGGACCATAGGGGCGCGGGTCAACGGGCGGCTCGTGCCGCTCGAATCGACCCTCGACAACGGCGACCTGGTCGAGGTCTTCACCTCCAAGGCCGAGGGCGCGGGCCCGTCCCGCGACTGGCTCGGCTTCGTCAAGTCCCCGCGGGCCCGCAACAAGATCCGCGCCTGGTTCTCCAAGGAGCGCCGCGACGAGGCCATCGAGCACGGCAAGGACGCCATCGCCCGGGCCATGCGCAAGCAGAACCTGCCGATCCAGCGCATCCTGACCGGCGACTCCCTCGTCACCCTCGCGCACGAGATGCGCTACCCCGACATCTCCTCCCTGTACGCGGCGATCGGCGAGGGCCACGTGGCCGCGCAGGGCGTCGTACAGAAGCTCGTGGCGGCCCTCGGCGGCGAAGAGGCGGCCAACGAGGACATCGAGGAGTCGATCCCGCCGGCGCGCGGCCGCAAGCGGCGCAGCAACGCCGACCCGGGCGTCGTCGTCAAGGGCGTCGACGACGTGTGGGTCAAGCTGGCCCGTTGCTGCACCCCGGTACCGGGCGACCCGATCGTCGGGTTCGTCACGCGCGGCAGCGGCGTATCGGTTCACCGCGCGGACTGCGTCAACGTGGACTCCCTCTCCCAGGAGCCCGAGCGGATGCTGGAGGTCGAGTGGGCGCCCACCCAGTCCTCGGTCTTCCTCGTCGCCATCCAGGTCGAGGCGCTGGACCGGTCCCGGCTGCTGTCGGACGTCACCCGGGTCCTCTCCGACCAGCACGTCAACATCCTGTCGGCGGCCGTCCAGACCTCGCGCGACCGCGTGGCCACCTCCCGGTTCACCTTCGAGATGGGCGACCCCAAGCACCTGGGGCACGTCCTGAAGGCCGTACGGGGCGTCGAGGGCGTCTACGACGTCTACCGCGTCACCTCGGCCCGCAGGCCGTAACGGAAAGAGCGAGGGCCCCGGTACGGAGATCCGTACCGGGGCCCTCGCCTTGTCCGCGGGCGGCCCGAGTCAGCCGCCGAACTCCTCCAGGCCCTTCAGCGCCTGGTCCAGCAGGGCCTGGCGGCCCTCCAGCTCGCGCGAGAGCTTGTCGGCCTTGGCGTTGTTGCCCGCCGCGCGCGCCGCGTCGATCTGCTCACGCAGCTTGTCGACGGCCGCCTGCAGCTGACCCGTCAGACCGGCCGCACGGGCCCGCGCCTCCGGGTTCGTACGACGCCACTCGCCCTCCTCGGCCTCCTGGATCGCCCGCTCGACCGAGTGCATCCGGCCCTCGACCTTCGGCCGGGCGTCCCGCGGCACGTGGCCGATGGCCTCCCAGCGCTCGTTGAGGGAGCGGAACGCGGCACGGGCCGCCTTCAGGTCCGTGATCGGGACGAGCTTCTCGGCCTCGTCGGCCAGCTCCTCCTTCAGCTTCAGGTTCTCGACCTGTTCGGCGTCACGCTCGGCGAAGACCTCGCTGCGGGCCGCGAAGAACACGTCCTGAGCACCGCGGAAACGGTTCCACAGATCGTCCTCGGACTCGCGCTGCGCCCGGCCTGCGGCCTTCCAGTCGGCCATCAGCTCGCGGTAGCGCGCCGCCGTCGGACCCCAGTCGGTCGACTTCGACAGCGACTCGGCCTCCGCGACCAGCTTCTCCTTGACCTTGCGGGCATCCTCGCGCTGCGCGTCCAGCGAGGCGAAGTGCGCCTTGCGGCGCTTGGAGAAGGCCGAACGGGCGTGGGAGAACCGGTGCCACAGCTCGTCGTCCGATTTGCGGTCCAGGCGCGGCAGGCCCTTCCAGATGTCCACCAGGGCGCGCAGCCGCTCACCGGCACTGCGCCACTGGTCGCTCTGCGCCAGCTGCTCGGCCTCGACGACCAGCGCGTCCTTGGCCGCACGGGCCTCGTCCGTCTGCTTGGCCTTGGCGACCTTGCGCTCCTCGCGCCGGGACTCCACGGTCGTGACCAGCTTGTCCAGCCGCACCCGCAGGGCGTCCAGGTCACCCACGGCGTGGTGCTCGTCGACCTGCGTGCGCAGGTGGTCGATCGCCGTCTGGGCGTCCTTGGCGGACAGATCAGTGGTCCGCACCCGCTTTTCGAGGAGGCCGATCTCGACCACAAGGCCCTCGTACTTGCGCTCGAAATAGGCCAGGGCCTCCTCAGGGGTGCCGGCCTGCCACGATCCGACGACCTGCTCGCCATCGGAAGTACGCACGTACACGGTGCCCGTCTCGTCGACTCGGCCCCACGGGTCGCTGCTCACAGCGCCTCCTCCACCTGATGCCTTGCGAGGGGTTCACCCCCTGGGCATCGTCCACAGTTTCCTGGGGCGGGCAGCGCCCGCCCTGCACAACGCCAACATAGGCGACCGCCGGGCCGGCTGTCCGCATCCCGCACGACGGAATATCGGCGTGCGGGCGGCGGGCCGGCCGGGCCCGGGGTCGGCGCACCACGTCAGTTCTGGGTGACCGTGCCCTTCTCGATCTTCACCTCGGTCTTGGGCGCGCCGTCCTGGCCGCCGTCGACCGTACCGGCCTTCGCGATGTCTTCGAGGACCTTCAGGCCGGCCGCGTCGATCTTGCCGAACGGCGTGTACGTCGGCGTCAGCGGGCTGTCCTTGTAGACCAGGAAGAACTGGCTGCCGCCCGAGCCGGGCTGACCCGTGTTGGCCATGGCGACCGTGCCCGCCGGGTAGACGACCTGGCCCTGCTCGTTGGCCTTGCCCAGCGAGTCCAGGTTCTCGTCCGGGATGTTGTAGCCCGGGCCGCCGCGGCCGGTGCCCTCGGGGTCACCGCACTGGAGCACGAAGATCCCGCTGGTCGTCAGCCGGTGGCACTTGGTGTTGTCGAAGTAGCCCTTGTCGGCGAGCGACTTGAACGAGTTCACCGTCTGCGGGGTCTTCGCCGCGTCCATCGCGAAGTTGATGTCACCCGCGCTGGTCTTCAGCGCGAAGGTGTACTTCGCCTTCTGGTCGATCGCCATCTCCGGCGAGGGGGACTGCTTGGGTGCGGGCTCGGACGCCGAGGCCGACGGGTTCGCGGACGGGTCCGCGGCCTGGTCCTTCTTGTCCTTGTCGAAGACACCGCCGACGATCAGGCCCACCAGGGTCGCGACGACGACGGCCACCGCCGCGCCGATCACGGCCGCGCGCTGACGCGACTTCCGCCGGGCCTCGGCCCGGCGCTTCTGCTGGCGCTCGTACTTCTCCTTGGCGAGCTGTCGCCGTCGCTGATCGCTCGTGACCACCGGGTCGTCTCCTTGTGCGTGTCTGCTACTGCTGTCCGGGCTGGGATAGGCCGTACCGTATATGGGTTCGCTGTGTAATGAGCGGCGCCGGTAGGCTCTGAGCAGCAGCATTCCTGTCTGCAGCCTCCCGCCGGACGACGATTGAGGACGAACGTGCTGATTGCCGGGTTCCCCGCAGGCGCTTGGGGCACCAACTGCTACGTGGTCGCCCCCGCCGCCGGTGAGGAGTGCGTCATCATCGACCCGGGCCATCAGGCCGCCCAGGGTGTCGAGGAGACGCTGAGGAAGCATCGGCTCAAGCCCGTCGCGGTCGTGCTGACCCATGGACACATCGATCATGTGGCCTCGGTGGTCCCGGTGTGCGGAGCACACGACGTACCGGCCTGGATCCACCCCGAGGACCGCTACATGATGAGCGACCCGGAGAAGGCCCTCGGCCGCTCCATCGGGATGCCCCTCATGGGCGAGCTGACCGTGGGGGAGCCGGACGACGTCCGCGAGCTGGCCGACGGCGCCGCCCTGAAATTGGCCGGAATGGACTTCTCCGTGGCGCACGCGCCGGGGCATACCAAGGGGTCGGTGACCTTCCGGATGCCCGAGCTGGCCGACATCCCGCCGGTCTTCTTCTCGGGTGACCTGCTCTTCGCCGGCTCCATCGGACGCACCGACCTGCCCGGCGGCTCCCACGCCGAGATGCTCGAATCGCTGGGCCGCGTGTGCCTGCCGCTCGACGACTCGACCGTGGTGCTGTCCGGCCACGGTCCCCAGACCACCATCGGCCGCGAGCGCGCGACCAACCCGTACCTCCGGGAAGTCGCCGCCGGGCTCGGAGACGGCACCGCCGCTCCACGACGAGGAATGTGACGAAAACTCCGTGGCTACTTTCAAGGCCCCCAAGGGCACGTACGACCTGATCCCGCCGGTCTCCGTGAAGTACCTGGCGGTACGCGAGGCCATCGCGGCCCCGCTCCGCAACTCCGGTTACGGCTACATCGAGACCCCCGGCTTCGAGGACGTGGGCCTCTTCGCCCGCGGCGTCGGCGAGTCCACCGACATCGTCTCCAAGGAGATGTACGCCTTCGAGACCAAGGGTGGGGCACAGCTGGCCCTGCGCCCCGAGGGCACGGCCTCGGTGCTGCGCGCGGCGCTGGAGGCCAGCCTGCACAAGAAGGGCAACCTGCCGGTCAAGCTCTGGTACTCGGGCTCGTACTACCGCTACGAGCAGCCGCAGGCCGGACGCTACCGCCACTTCTCGCAGGTCGGCGCCGAGGCGATCGGCGCCGAGGACCCGGCGCTGGACGCCGAGCTGATCATCCTGGCCGACCAGGCGTACCGCTCGCTCGGCCTGCGCGACTTCCGGATCCTGCTGAACTCGCTGGGCGACAAGGAGTGCCGCCCGGTGTACCGGGAGGCCCTGCAGTCCTTCCTGCGGGGCCTCGACCTCGACGCGGAGACCATGCGCCGCGCCGAGATCAACCCGCTGCGCGTCCTCGACGACAAGCGGTCCGACGTCCAGAAGCAGCTCGTCGGCGCCCCGGTGCTGCGCGACTACCTGTGCGACGCGTGCAAGACGTACCACGAGCAGGTCCGGGTCCTGGTGACCGCGGCCGGCGTCGCCTTCGAGGACGACGACAAGCTGGTGCGCGGCCTGGACTACTACACCCGCACCACTTTCGAGTTCGTCCACGACGGCCTGGGCATCGCGGTCGGCGGCGGCGGCCGTTACGACGGCCTGTCCGAGATGATCGGCGGACCGGCGCTGCCGTCGGTGGGCTGGGCGCTCGGCGTGGACCGCACGGTCCTCGCGCTGGAGAAGGAGGGCGTCGAGCTCGACATCCCCGCGTCGACCTCGGTGTTCGCCGTAGCGCTGGGTGAGGCCAAAGCGACCGTGTTCGGGCTCGTGACGCAGCTGCGCAAGGCGGGCGTCGCGGCGGACATGTCGTACGGCGGCAAGGGCCTCAAGGGCGCCATGAAGGACGCGAACCGCAGCGGTGCCCGCTTCGCGGTCGTGGTGGGCGAGCGGGACCTCGCCGAGGGCGTCGTCCAGCTCAAGGACATGGAGTCCGGCGAGCAGACGGCCGTGCCCGTCGACGAGCTGGTCGACACCGTCCAGGCCCGCCTCGCCTGACGGCAGCGGCACGGGAGCGCACGGGACGGGGCCGGGGATCTTTCCCCGGCCCCGTCCGTTCACAGGCTCGTACGGCACAATGACCCGTGCTTGATCACCTGGCAGATGTGGAGCGGGCGGTATGACGACACGAAGCGCGGACGCGGACACCGCCCGGGGCAGGACCGTCGGAGGAAGCCGGGCCCTGGCCCTGCTGCTCGTCATCACCGGAGCCGCGGGTCTGCTCGCCGCCTGGGTGATCACGATCGACAAGTTCAAGCTGCTGGAGGACCCGACCTTCAAGCCGGCCTGCAGCCTCAACCCGGTCGTCTCCTGCGGCAACATCATGACGAGCGACCAGGCGTCGGCCTTCGGCTTCCCGAACCCGATGCTCGGACTCGTCGCCTACGGCATCGTGATCTGCGTCGGCATGAGCATGCTGGCCGGGGCCTCGTTCCGCCCCTGGTACTGGCTGACCTTCAACGCCGGCACCCTCTTCGGCGTCGTCTTCTGCGCCTGGCTCATGTACCAGTCGCTGTACAACATCAACTCGCTCTGCCTGTGGTGCTCCCTCGCCTGGGTCGCCACGATCTTCATGTTCTGGTACGTCACCGCGCACAACGTCCGCGAGGGGCTGCTGCCCGCCCCGGGCTGGCTCAAGTCCTTCCTCGACGAGTTCACCTGGGTCCCGCCCGTCCTGCACGTCGGCGTCATCGGCATGCTGATCCTGACCCGCTGGTGGGACTTCTGGACCTCCTGAGCGCGGGCGGCCCTGTCGGTGGGCTCGCATAGGCTTCCCGTGTGGAACCAGACCTGTTCACCGCAGCTGCCGAAGAACGCCAGGAGAAGGACCCCGCGAGCTCCCCGCTCGCCGTCCGGATGCGCCCGCGCACCCTGGACGAGGTCGTCGGCCAGCAGCACCTGCTGAAGCCCGGCTCACCGCTGCGCCGGCTCGTCGGGGAAGGGGCCGGCGGCCCGGCCGGTGCGTCCTCGGTGATCCTCTGGGGCCCGCCGGGCATCGGGAAGACCACCCTGGCGTATGTGGTCAGCCAGGCCACCCAGAAGCGGTTCGTGGAACTCTCCGCGATCACGGCGGGGGTCAAAGAGGTACGGGCCGTCATCGAGGGCGCCAAGCGCGCCGCCGGCGGCTACGGCAAGGAGACCGTCCTCTTCCTCGACGAGATCCACCGCTTCAGCAAGGCGCAGCAGGACTCGCTGCTGCCCGCCGTCGAGAACCGCTGGGTGACGCTGATCGCGGCCACCACGGAGAACCCGTACTTCTCGATCATCTCCCCGCTGCTGTCGCGCTCGCTGCTCCTGACGCTGGAACCGCTGACCGACGAGGACCTGAGCGCCCTGATGCGCCGCGCCCTCGCCGAGGAGCGGGGACTGGGCGGAGCCGTCTCCCTCCCGGCGGACGCCGAGGCGCACCTGCTGCGGATCGCCGGCGGCGACGCCCGCAGGGCGCTGACCGCGCTGGAGGCGGGCGCCGGGTCGGCCATCGCCAAGGGCGAGGACGAGATCACCCTCCAGACCCTGGAGGAGGCCGTCGACCGGGCTGCGGTCCGCTACGACAAGGACGGCGACCAGCACTACGACGTGGCCAGCGCGCTGATCAAGTCGATCCGCGGCTCGGACGTGGACGCCGCGCTGCACTACCTGGCCCGGATGATCGAGGCCGGCGAGGACCCCCGGTTCATCGCGCGCCGTCTGATGATCTCCGCGAGCGAGGACATCGGCCTGGCGGACCCGACGGCCCTGCCGATCGCGGTGGCCGCCGCCCAGGCGGTGGCCATGATCGGCTTCCCGGAGGCGGCGCTGACCCTCTCGCACGCCACGATCGCGCTGGCCCTTGCCCCGAAGTCGAACACCGCCACGACCGCGATCGGCGCGGCGCTGGCCGACGTACGGGCGGGCCTGGCGGGCTCCGTCCCGCCGCACCTGCGGGACGGCCACTACAAGGGCGCGGCGAAGCTGGGGCACGCGCAGGGGTACGTGTACCCGCACGACGTGCCGGGCGCGATCGCCGCGCAGCAGTACGCGCCGGACGAGATCCAGGGCAAGCGGTACTACGAGCCGACGCGCTACGGCGCGGAGGCCCGCTACGCGGACGTGGTCGAGAAGGTCCGCGAACGGCTGCGGGGCAGCACCCCCTAGCGCTCACAGCTGCCCCGGCGTGGCCGCGCCGGGGTGGGGGCGGCGGATTCTAGGCTCCCCGCATGCGTTCGTCCCGGCCGCTCGCCGCCGTCCTCGCGCTCGCCCTCGCCGGGCCCGCGGCGGCCGGGTGCCACCACGACGACGCCGCGACGGCCCGGGCCAGCGCGGCGGCGCTGGTCGGGCGGGTGCCGCCGGCCGGTGCGGGGTTCCCGCCGGGCGCGGCCGCCGCGAAGGCGCAGCTGGCCGGGCTCAAGGTCGAGCGGGGCCGCCACTGGGAGACGTACAAGCGCGAGAACTTCGGCCGGTACTGGTCCGACGAGACCGACGCCGTCGGTGGGCGCAACGGCTGCGACACCCGTGACGACGTGCTGCGCCGGGACCTGACGGAGCTGCGCGAAGGGGACCGGAACCCGTGCGTCGTGCTGTCCGGCACGCTGCACGATCCGTACACCGGCAAGGTGCTGCCCTACACCTACCGGCGCGCCTCGCAGATCCAGACGGACCACGTGGTCGCGCTCGGCGCCGCCTGGCGGGCCGGCGCGTACGCGTGGACCCCGCGGCGCAGGCTGGAGTACGCCAACGACCTCGACGTCCTGCTCGCCGTGGACCAGCAGACCAACCACGACAAGGGGAGCAGGACGGCCGACAAGTGGCGGCGCCCGAGAAGCTCGCGCTCCAGGACATGCTGGCCACCTGCACCCCGTGAGGCCGTGAGGCCTAGTACGAGGCGGCCGAGAGCAGGGAGTGCATCGCCCGGCGCAGGCCGCAGATGTCCGCGACCGGCTCCGGGAAGTCGAAGCGGGCGTCGAAGGAGCCGGCCGGGCCGCCGGTGAAGCGGACGCGCAGGCCGAGACGGTCCAGGGAGAGCGGGACGGCGGTCATGCCGCGGGCCTCGCGGGCGCCGAGCAGGCCGCCCAGCTCGCCGAGCCGGTCGCCGTGGGCGGAGTGCAGGTGCTGGAGCAGCTCGCTCTCGTGCGCGACCATCGGGTCCGGCTCCGCCGCGGCCAGGTCGTCCGGGTCCACGTGCTCGGCGCCCCAGAGGTCGTCCACCGAGATCTCGCCGACCTCCAGGCGCAGCATCATCCAGGCCGGACGCCCGGCGTGGGGGGCGTCGAGGGACTCCCGCATGCCCAACAGCTCGCCCACCGGATGCCGCTCCGCGAGGAGCGCGGCGCAGACCGCGCGGTCGTCCCCGCGCACCGGCGTCAGCCAGCCGGCCAGCCAGGCGCGACCTCGGATACGATGTGGGACGGACACCGGCGCCACATCCGTGATCTCGATCACGGCGGTGAGGTCGTCGTCCTGGGCGTGAGCGGCTGCCCTGGCAGCCGCGGATTCCCCTGAGACAAGGAGAATCACGTCCCCGTCCGGGGTGACGGTCCGTGCGACCGGCAGCCCTGTCCCGAACTCCTCGGACTCGTGACTGTCACGAGCACCGATCAGCGTGAGGGATACTGAGGCGTTGGACTCTACGAGGGTTCGTACGCGTTCGGCTCCGGTGAGCTGCCGAACGCCTTCCCTGGGACGCGGCTGACCTTGCTTATCGTCGGCGCAAGCGGATTCTGTTTCGTCTGAATCCGAACTGCGCTGCGCACTGGGCAGGGGGATCCCATGTGGTCGAGACATTACGTCCTCCTCGCTAAGGTAAGCCTCACCTAACTTACATGGAGGTAGGTTCCCCGTGAACCAGAAGCGACCCAAGGTCAAGAAGTCGCGTGCCCTCGGCATTGCGCTGACCCCGAAGGCCGTCAAGTACTTCGAGGCCCGCCCCTACCCGCCGGGCGAGCACGGCCGTGGCCGCAAGCAGAACTCGGACTACAAGGTCCGTCTGCTGGAGAAGCAGCGTCTGCGCGCTCAGTACGACATCTCTGAGCGTCAGATGGCCCGCGCGTACGACCGCGCCAAGAAGGCCGAAGGCAAGACGGGCGAGGCGCTTGTCGTCGAGCTCGAGCGTCGCCTCGACGCCCTGGTTCTGCGTTCGGGCATCGCCCGCACCATCTACCAGGCCCGCCAGATGGTCGTTCACGGCCACATCGAGGTCAACGGCGACAAGGTCGACAAGCCGTCGTTCCGTGTCCGTCCGGACGACGTCATCACCGTGCGCGAGCGCAGCCGCGAGAAGGTTCCGTTCCAGGTTGCCCGTGAGGGTGGCTACGCAGGCGAGGGCGAGACCCCGCGCTACCTGCAGGTCAACCTGAAGGCCCTGGCCTTCCGCCTGGACCGCGACCCGAACCGCAAGGAAATCCCGGTCATCTGCGACGAGCAGCTCGTCGTCGAGTACTACGCCCGCTGATGCAGGCCTAGTCTCACCGACTGGTCAGCCCGCCGTCCCCTCCATGGGGCGGCGGGTTTTCCTTTGCCACGGCCCGCCCGCCACGGCCGCCCCGCTACGGCTGGTCCGCCGCCGCCCGGGTCGACCTCCGGGAGCCGCGCGGGCCGCCGCCCGCCCGGCCCGTCCGCCGGAGCACCCCGCCGCCGCGCTCCTGCGGATCGCTCAGCGCCCGACCGACCAGCGCCTCCCGGCTCAGCTCCCGCCCCTCGGCCTCGTACGCCGCGTAGCGCTCGGCGCCCAGCAGCTCGCCCGCCCGCTCCCGGCACATCAGCCGCGGGGCGTTGAAGTACCCCGAGCCGAACAGCTGCAGCCCCACCCCGCCCCACATCGGCTCCGCCGCGCCCTGGAGCACCGCCGCCTCCGCGGCGTTCCCCTCCGCGACCGTGACCAGCGCGAGCAGCTCCAGCGCGAGCACCAGGCCGACCAGGTCGTGGAAGAGGTGGTTGACGGCCACGCACTCGGTCAGCAGCCGCCGCGCCTCCCGCGTGCGCCCCGCGTCGAGAGCCGCGTACGCGAGGACGTACAAGGCGTACGACTTCGTCCAGCGCTCGCCGCGCTCCTCGCAGATCTCCCGGACCTCCCCGCACAGCGCGAGCGCACCCGGCAGATCGCCGAGGAACGCCAGCGCCATCCCCAACTCCACCTGGCACATCAGGACGTTGCTGTTCAGCTCGCCGGCCGCCCGGTACTGCTCCAGCGCCGACCCCAGCAGCTCCCGGGCCCGCGCCATGTCGTCCGAGACCAGCGCCAGGCAGCCCATCCGGTGCACCGCGTACGCCGCCGCCACCGGGTTCCCGCTCTGCGCCGCCCCGTCCCGGCACTCGTACAGGGCGCTCATCGAGGCCGCCGCGTCTCCCTGCAGGGCGGCGACGTAGCCCAGCACCCACAGGGCCTTCAGCCGCGAGCTCTCGTACTCCACCGCCTGGTCCACCGGCTCCAGGCTCCGCTCCAGCCAGTGCCGCCCCTCGGTCAGCCGCCCGCAGCCCGCCCAGGCGAACCACAGCGTCCCCGCCAGGTACTGCCCCAGGTGCGCCTCGTCCGGCTCGTCCAGGCAGCACTCCAGGGCGAGCCGGACGTTCGGCAGCTCCACCTCCACCAGCGCGGCCACCTCCTGCTGGCGCGGGCTGAACCAGTCCAGCTCGCACCACGTCACCAGCCCCACGTACCAGTCCCGGTGGCGCCGCCGCAGGCGCCCGGCGTCGCCCAGCGACTCCAGCCAGCCCGCCCCGTACATCCGTACGGTCTCCAGCATCCGGAACCGCACCCCGGCGGGCGTCTCCTCCCGGACCAGCAAGGACTGGGCCAGCAGCTCCCCGACCAGATCCAGCACCTCGTCCACCGGCAGATCCGGGCCCGCGCACACGTATTCGACGGCGTCGAGGTCGAACGGCCCCGCGAACACCGACAGCCGCGCCCACAGCAGCCGCTCCGCGGGCGTGCACAGCTCATGGCTCCAGCCGATGGCCGTCCGCAGCGCCCGGTGCCGGGCCAGCCCGCCGCGCGCGCCGCCCGTCAGCAGCGCGAAGCGGTCCTCCAGCCGGGCCAGCACCTGCGCGGGGGACAGCGTCCGCAGCCGGCCCGCCGCCAGCTCCAGGGCCAGCGGGATCCCGTCGAGCCGGGCGCACAGCTCCACCAGCGCGGCCCGGTTGTCCGCGGTCACCTCGAACGCCGGGTCCGCCGCGCAGGCCCGCTCCGTCAGCAGGGCCAGCGCCTCCTCCGGGACCGGCGGGGCCAGCGGGAAGGCCAGCTCCCCGTCCAGGGCCAGCGGGCGCCGGCCCGCCGCGAGGACGTGCAGGCCGGGGCAGCGCCGCAGCAGCTCCCGCACCAGGCCGGCACACTCCTCGACCAGCTGCTCGAAGCCGTCCAGGACCAGCAGCAGCCGCCGCCCGGCCAGGTGCTCGGCCAGGACGGTCCGCGGCGGGCGGGTGGTGTGGTCGGTCAGCTCCAGCGCCTCGGCGAGGGCCAGCTCCAGCAGCGCGGGGTCCCGCACGGTGGCCAGCTCGGCCAGCCAGACCCCGTCGCGGTGGCGTTGCCGCGCCCCCTCGGCGGCGGCCCGGGCCGCCGCGAGCACGAGCCGGGACTTGCCCACCCCGCCCACGCCGGTCACCGTCACGAGCCGCGAGGACTCCAGGAGCCGCCCCAGCTCGGCGAGTTCGCCACCCCGCCCGATGAACCGGCCGAGCTCCGAGGGAAGATTGCCCCCGGCGGTACTTCGAAGGGGTCCTTGTCCCATGGGACACGGAGGGTACTGGTCCGGATGCGCTGCGTTCAAGGCGGGTCCCCTCCTCCCCGATTTCCGGTACGGCCGGGGATCTCCGGCGCGATAGGGTCGGAGGGCGAATAGTCCTGCGGTTCAGGTACAGACAGAGAGCGGTGTGACGTGTCCGGTGTAGAGGTGGCCGGGATCATCGTGGCCGTCTTCTGGGCCATCCTGATCTCCTTCCTCGCCGTGGCCCTGGTGCGGCTGGCCCAGGTGCTCAGGGCGACCACCAAGCTGGTGGCCGACGTGACCGACCAGGCGGTCCCGCTGCTCGCCGACGCCTCCACCACCGTCCGCTCCGCGCGCACCCAGCTCGACCGGGTCGACGCCATCGCGAGCGACGTGCAGGAGGTCACCTCCAACGCCTCCGCACTGTCCTCAACCGTGGCCACCGCCTTCGGCGGGCCGCTGGTGAAGGTCGCGGCCTTCGGCTACGGCGTCCGCAAGGCGCTGGGCAAGGGGGATGCCGCGACGTCGGGCGGCACACCGCCGAAGGCATCCCGACGAACCGTGATCGTTGGACGTACGGTGCCGGCCGCCCGGCGCCGCAAGCAGAAGGGCTGAGACCGCCGATGTTCCGCCGAGCCTTCTGGTTCACCGCAGGCGCAGCCGCCGGCGTGTGGGCCACCACCAAGGTCAACCGCCAGCTGAAGAAGCTGACGCCGGAGAGTCTCGCCGCCCAGGCGGCCGACAAGGCCGTGGAGGCGGGACACCGCCTCAAGGATTTCGCCCTCGACGTCAAGGCGGGAATGTCCCAGCGCGAGGACGAGCTGAACGACGCACTGGGGCTCCACCAGGATCCCGACCGGCCCGACAACGTCACGGCCCTCCCCGGGCCCCGGCGGCTGCGGGCCATCGAGAACAGCAAGACCACCTACCGACCCAATTTTTCGTACGACCGGAATGAGGACCACTGATGGAGTCGGCTGAGATTCGCCGCCGCTGGCTGAGCTTCTTCGAGGAGCGCGGTCACGCCGTTGTCCCTTCGGCGTCGCTCATCGCGGACGACCCGACTCTTCTGCTGGTCAACGCGGGCATGGTGCCCTTCAAGCCGTACTTCCTCGGCGAGACCAAGCCCCCGGCCCCCCGCGCCACCAGCGTGCAGAAGTGCGTCCGGACGCCGGACATCGAAGAGGTCGGCAAGACCACCCGCCACGGCACGTTCTTCCAGATGTGCGGCAACTTCTCCTTCGGCGACTACTTCAAGGAAGGCGCCATCAAGTACGCCTGGGAGCTGCTCACCAGCTCCGTGGCGGACGGCGGCTACGGCCTTGAGCCCGAGAAGCTCTGGATCACCGTCTACCTCGACGACGACGAGGCCGAGACGATCTGGCGCGAGAAGATCGGCGTCCCCGCCGAGCGCATCCAGCGACTGGGCAAGAAGGACAACTTCTGGTCCATGGGCGTCCCGGGCCCCTGCGGCCCCTGCTCCGAGATCAACTACGACCGCGGCCCCGAGTTCGGCGTCGAGGGCGGCCCGGCCGTCAACGACGAGCGCTACGTGGAGATCTGGAACCTGGTCTTCATGCAGTACGAGCGCGGCGCCGGCGACGGGAAGGAAGACTTCCCGATCCTCGGTGACCTGCCGTCGAAGAACATCGACACCGGTCTCGGCCTCGAACGCCTCGCGATGATCCTGCAGGGCGTGCAGAACATGTACGAGACCGACACCCTGCGCGTGGTCATGGACAAGGCCACCGAGCTGACCGGCGTGCAGTACGGCGCCGCCCAGGGCACCGACGTGTCGATGCGCGTGGTCGCCGACCACATCCGCACCTCCGTCATGCTCATCGGCGACGGCGTCACCCCCGGCAACGAGGGCCGCGGCTACGTGCTGCGCCGCATCATGCGCCGCGCCATCCGCAACATGCGCCTGATGGGCGCCACCGGTCCCGTCGTCCAGGACCTCGTCGACGTCGTGATCAACACGATGGGGCAGCAGTACCCGGAGCTCGTCACCGACCGCAAGCGCATCGAGACCGTCGCCCTCGCCGAGGAAGCCGCCTTCCTCAAGGCCGTCAAGGGCGGCACCAACATCCTCGACACCGCCGTGACCGAGACCAAGGCCACCGGTGGCACGGTCCTCTCCGGCGACAAGGCGTTCCTGCTCCACGACACCTGGGGCTTCCCGATCGACCTCACCCTCGAGATGGCCGCCGAGCAGGGCCTGACCGTGGACGAGCCCGGCTTCCGCCGCCTGATGCAGGAGCAGCGCGACCGCGCCAAGGCCGACGCCAAGGCCAAGAAGACCGGCCACGCGGACATGTCCGCCTACCGGGAGATCGCCGACGGCGCCGGCGCCACCGAGTTCACCGGGTACGCCACCAACCAGGGCGAGTCCACCATCGTCGGCCTCCTGGTCAACGGCGTCTCCGCGCCCGCCGCCTCCGAGGGCGACGAGGTCGAGGTCGTCCTCGACCGCACCCCCTTCTACGCCGAGGGCGGCGGCCAGCTCGCCGACCAGGGCCGGATCAAGCTCGACTCCGGCGCCGTCATCGTCGTCCGCGACGTGCAGCAGCCGGTCCCGGGCGTCTCCGTGCACAAGGGCTCCGTCCAGGTCGGCGAGGTGACGGTGGGCGCCTCCGCGTACGCCGCCATCGACGTCCACCGCCGCCGGGCCATCGCCCGCGCCCACTCGGCCACGCACCTGACCCACCAGGCGCTGCGCGACGCCCTCGGCCCGACGGCCGCCCAGGCCGGTTCCGAGAACAGCCCGGGCCGCTTCCGCTTCGACTTCGGCTCCCCGAACGCCGTCCCCGGCTCGGTCCTCACCGACGTCGAGCAGAAGATCAACGACGTGCTGTCGCGCGAACTGGACGTCACCGCCGAGATCATGAGCATCGACGAGGCGAAGAAGCAGGGCGCCATCGCCGAGTTCGGCGAGAAGTACGGCGAGCGCGTGCGCGTCGTGACCATCGGCGACTTCTCCAAGGAGCTGTGCGGCGGTACGCACGTCGGCAACACCGCCCAGCTGGGTCTGGTGAAGCTGCTCGGCGAGTCCTCCATCGGCTCCGGCGTGCGCCGCGTCGAGGCCCTGGTGGGTGTGGACGCGTACAACTTCCTCGCCAAGGAGCACACGGTCGTCGCCCAGCTCCAGGAGCTGGTCAAGGGCCGTCCGGAGGAGCTGCCGGAGAAGATCGCCTCCATGCTCGGCAAGCTGAAGGACGCCGAGAAGGAGATCGAGAAGTTCCGCGCGGAGAAGGTCCTCCAGGCCGCCGCCGGGCTCGCCCAGAACGCGCAGGACATCAAGGGCGTCGCCCTCGTCGTCGGCCAGGTGGCGGACGGCATCGGCGCCGACGACCTGCGCAAGCTGGTCCTCGACGTCCGCGGCCGCATCCCGGGCGACCGCCCGGCCGTCGTGGCCCTGTTCACCGTGGCGAACGACCGCCCGCTGACCGTGATCGCCACCAACGAGGCCGCCCGCGAGCGCGGCCTCAAGGCGGGCGACCTGGTGCGTACGGCCGCCAAGACCCTCGGTGGCGGCGGTGGCGGCAAGCCGGACGTCGCCCAGGGCGGCGGCCAGAACCCGGCCGCCGTGCCGGAGGCCATCAGCGCCGTCGAGCGCCTCGTCGTCGAGACGGTCTGACGATGACTCTGCGCCGCGGCCGCCGGCTCGCGATCGATGTCGGTGACGCCCGCATCGGGGTCGCCTCGTGCGACCCCGACGGGGTGCTGGCCACACCGGTGGAAACCGTTCCGGGCCGGGACATCCCCTTCGCCCACCGGCGGCTGCGGCAGCTCGTCGAGGAGTACGAGCCCCTCGAAGTCGTGGTCGGCCTTCCCCGCTCGCTCAGCGGGCGGGAGGGGCCGGCCGCGGCCAAGGTGCGCGTCTTCGCGAACGAACTCGCCAAGGGCATCAAGCCGGTGACGGTCCGGCTGGTGGACGAGCGGATGACCACGGTCACCGCCGCCCAGGGGCTGCGGGCCTCCGGGAAGAACGCCAAGAAGGGCCGGTCGGTCATCGACCAGGCAGCCGCTGTGGTGATCCTTCAGAACGCTCTTGAGACCGAACGGGTATCAGGTAATCCGCCTGGTGAGTGCGTCGAAGTGGTTGTCTGATCGCGATACGGTAACGTTCCGCGCGATGAGACGGCATTCGAACAGCCGTCGCCCACCGTCAAAGAGGCGGAACCGGGTGCCACGGACGACGGAGTCCGTGGCCTCCGTCTCGCGGCTCTAGGGGACCGATGACTGAGTATGGCCGGGGCCGTGGCCCCGAAACCTGGCACCCTGAGGACCCCCTGTACGGGGACCCGGGGTGGACCGGGCACCAGACCCAGCAGGGCCAGGTGCCTTACGGCGGTGCCCCGCAGCAGGAGTACCCGCAGGAGCCGCAGTACCAGCAGGAGTACCCCCAGCATCCGCAGTACCAGCAGTACCCGGAGTACCAGCAGCAGCAACAGCAGTACCCGCAGCAGCAGTACCCGCAGGGGCAGCAGTACCCGCAGCAGGGGCAGCAGCCGCAGCAGTATCAACAGCAGGCACAGCAGCCGCAGCAGCCCCAGCAGTACCCGCAGGGCCAGTACCCGCAGCAGCAGTACGCCCAGCAGCAGCAGGCACAGCAGCCCCAGCCGCAGCAGCCCGTGTACGACAGCCAGGGCTGGGACACCGGCCAGGGCCAGTACGCGGCGCCCGCGCAGGCGGACCAGTACGCGGGCGTGGACCCCTACACCCAGCAGCCCGTGGCGGGCTACCCCGGTGAGGCCCCCGACCTCTACAGCACCGAAGACGCCTACGCGCCGCCGCAGCCCCCGGGCCGGCGTCACCTGGAGCCGGAGCCCGTCGAGGAGCCGGAAGCGGCGGAAGAGCCGGAGAAGGACCTGCCCACCGCCGACGGAGGCCGCGACGACGACGGGGCCGACGACGGCGACGGACGCCGGGGCGGCCGCTCCAAGAGCGACAAGCCCAAGAAGCGCAGCGGCACGGCCTGCCTGGTCGCCGCGGTCGTCATCCTCGGCGTGGTCGGCGGTGGCGGCTACTACGGCTACAACTACATCAAGGCCAGGTTCAGCTCCGCCGAGGACTTCGCGGGCGACGGAACCGGCGAGATCGTCGAGGTCGAGATCCCCAAGGGCTCGGGCCTCCTGCAGATGGGCCTGATCCTCAAGAAGGCGGGCGTCGTCGCCAGCGGGCAGGCGTTCGCCGACGCCGCGGCCAAGCTGCCTCCGGGCAAGGCCATCCAGGCCGGTGTCTACCCGCTCAGGAAGAAGATGTCGGCGGCGTCCGCCGTCGAGGTGATGAGCGACCCCACGAAGCTGAACGTCGTCACCGTCACTGAGGGCATGCGCAACACCGCGGTGTACGCGGCGATCGACAAGAAGCTGGGCCAGCAGGAGGGCACCACCGCCGAGATCGCCAAGCGCGAGATCAAGAACCTCGGCCTGCCGGCCTGGGCGAACAACAACCCGAAGCTCATCGACCCGCTCGAAGGCTTCCTGTACCCGGCGCGCTACGACCTCAGCAAGGACAGCACTCCCGACTCCCTGCTGAAGCAGATGGTCAAGAACGCGACCGACAAGTACGCGGAACTGGGCATCGAGGGCAAGGCCAAGGAACTGGGCCTGGAGAATCCGCTCCAGGTGGTCACGGTCGCCAGCCTCGTCAACGCCGAGGGCAAGAACCACGACGACTTCCGCAAGATGGCCGAAGTGGTCTACAACCGCCTCAAGAAGACCAACGACGTCACGAACCAGAAGCTCCAGTTCGACTCGACGTACAACTACGTCAAGAACCAGAGCGAGATCAACTTCAACCTGAAGGAAGCCCAGGCCTTCGACCACCCCTACAACACGCACTTCGTCAGGGGACTGCCCACCGGCCCGATCAACAACCCGGGCCTGGACGCGCTGACCGCTACGCTCAACCCGGACCACGGTGGCTGGATGTTCTTCGTGTCGGTCGACGGCAAGACCACGACCTTCACCAAGACCTACGAAGAGCACACGAAGCTGGCCAACGAGTTCCAGGAACGGCAGAAGCAGAAGAACGGCGGATAGCAGGACATGTCACGCATAAGGGCCGCGGTGTTGGGTTCGCCCATCGAGCACTCCCTCTCACCGGTGCTGCACCGCGCCGCTTATCAGGAGCTCGGCCTCGACGACTGGTCGTACGACCGCTTCGAGATCGACGAGGCCGCGCTCCCGCAGTTCGTGGCAGGACTCGGCCCCGAGTGGGCCGGGCTGTCCCTGACCATGCCGCTCAAGCGGGCGATCATCCCGCTGCTGGACGGCATCAGCGACACGGCCGCCTCCGTCGAGACGGTCAACACGGTCGTCTTCACCGAGGACGGCCGGCGCCTCGGCGACAACACCGACATCCCCGGGATCGTCGCCGCGCTCCACGAGCGCGGCGTCGAGAAGGTGCCCTCCGCCGCCGTTCTCGGCGCGGGGGCCACCGCCTCCTCGGCGCTCGCCGCCCTCGCGCGGATCTGCTCCGGCGAGGTCACCGCGTACGTCCGCTCGGCGGCCCGCGCCGACGAGATGCGGCAGTGGGGCGAGCGCCTCGGCGTACCCGTCCGCACGGCCGACTGGTCCGAGGCGGCCGCGGCGCTGTCCGCGCCCCTGGTGATCGCCACCACCCCGGCCGGTACCACCGACGCCCTGGCCGCGTCCGTACCCGAAGGGGCGGGCACCCTCTTCGACGTCCTGTACGACCCCTGGCCGACCGCGCTGGCCGCCGCCTGGTCGCGCCGGGGCGGCCAGGTCGTCGGCGGACTGGACCTCCTCGTCCACCAGGCCGTGCTCCAGGTCGAGCGGATGACGGGCCGGACCCCGGGCCCGCTCGCCGCCATGAGGGCCGCAGGAGAGCGGGCGCTGGCCGCCCGTTAGGCTTTGGGCCTACTTGTTCGCGGGGGGCGGCATGGACGGCATGGACGGAAACGGCACCGACGAGGTACTCGCGTCGAAGTGGGACCTCCCCTTCGTCGTCTTCGCCATGGCCAGAGTGACCTTCGGCGGCCTGCCCCTGTGGGCCAAGGCCCTGATCATCGGAATCCTCGGTTCCGTCATTCTCTGGTACGGGATCACCTGGCGGCGCGAGCGCGGCCGGCGGGCCCGCTGACGTCCCGCAACGTCCGATAGCTGGACCGGGGCCCGATAAACCCCTCCGGACATGGGAGGATCGGGTGAGGCGGGTCCGGGCCGCGCACCCGATCGCGCCGTCGCTGTACCAGGCGCGAGCATGAGGAGCATCGTTGAGCAGGTTGCGTTGGCTGACCGCAGGAGAGTCGCACGGACCGGCACTGGTCGCGACGCTGGAGGGCCTTCCCGCCGGCGTCCCGGTCACCACCGAGCTGGTGGCCGATCACCTGGCCCGGCGCCGGCTCGGCTATGGCCGCGGTGCCCGGATGAAGTTCGAACAGGACGAGATCACCTTCCTCGGCGGCGTCCGCCACGGCCTGTCCCAGGGCTCCCCGATCGCGGTCATGATCGGCAACACCGAGTGGCCCAAGTGGGAGACCGTCATGTCGGCCGACCCGGTCGACCCCTCGCTGCTCAAGGAAACCGGCCGCAATGCGCCGCTGACCCGTCCGCGCCCCGGCCACGCCGACCTCGCGGGCATGCAGAAGTACGGCTTCGACGAGGCTCGGCCCATCCTGGAGCGCGCCAGCGCCCGTGAGACCGCCGCCCGCGTCGCCCTCGGCGCCGTCGCCCGCTCCTTCATCAAGGAGGTCGCCGGCATCGAGATCGTCTCGCACGTGGTCGAACTGGCCGCGGCCAAGGCCCCGTACGGCGTCTACCCGACCCCCGCCGACGTCGACAAGCTCGACGCCGACCCGGTGCGCTGCCTCGACGCGGACGCGAGCAAGGCGATGGTCGCGGAGATCGACCAGGCCCACAAGGACGGTGACACCCTCGGCGGCGTCGTCGAGGTGCTGGCCTACGGAGTCCCGGTCGGCCTCGGCTCGCACGTCCACTGGGACCGCCGGCTCGACGCCCGCCTCGCCGCCGCCCTCATGGGCATCCAGGCCATCAAGGGCGTCGAGGTCGGCGACGGCTTCGAGCTCGCCCGCGTGCCCGGCTCCAAGGCGCACGACGAGATCGTCTCCACCCCCGAGGGCATCAAGCGCACCTCCGGCCGCTCAGGCGGCACCGAGGGTGGTCTGACCACCGGCGAACTGCTGCGCGTACGCGCCGCGATGAAGCCCATCGCGACCGTCCCGCGCGCACTGGCGACCGTCGACGTGGCCACCGGCGAGGCGACGGTGGCCCACCACCAGCGCTCCGACGTGTGCGCCGTGCCGGCCGCCGGCATCGTCGCCGAGGCCATGGTCGCCCTCGTCCTGGCCGACGCGGTCGTCGAGAAGTTCGGCGGGGACTCCGTCCCGGAGACCCGCCGCAACGTCCAGGCGTTCCTCGACAACCTGCAGATCCGGTGACGGCCGGACCGCTCGTCGTCCTCGTCGGCCCCATGGGGTCCGGCAAGTCCACGGTGGGGGCGCTGCTCGCCGAGCGGCTCGGCGTCCGCTACCGGGACACCGACGCCGACATCGTCGCGGCCCAGGGCAGGCCGATCTCCGACATCTTCGTCGACGAGGGCGAGCCGTACTTCCGTGAGCTGGAGCGGGAGGCGGTCGCCACCGCCGTCGCCGGGCACACCGGAGTCCTCGCCCTCGGCGGCGGCGCCGTCCTCGACGAGGGCACCCGCGGGCTGCTGGCCGGCCTGCCCGTCGCCTATCTGTCGATGGACGTCGAGGAAGCCGTACGGCGCGTGGGCCTCGGCGCCGCGCGCCCGCTGCTCGCCGTCAACCCGCGCCGCCAGTGGCGCGAGCTGATGGAGGCCAGGCGCCCCCTGTACACCGAAGTCGCGCGCGTCGTCGTGCCCACCGACGACCGCACACCCGAAGAGGTCGCCCAGGCGGTCCTCGACGCTCTGGAGTTGAAGGACGTATGACAGACCAGGTGACGCGGATCCACGTCGGCGCGAGCGCCGGACACGACGCGTACGACGTGCTGGTCGGGCGGCAGCTGCTCGGCGAGCTCGGCTCCCTGATCGGTACGAAGGCCCAGCGGGTCGCCGTGATCCACCCCGAGGCGCTGGCCTCGACCGGTGAGGCACTGCGCGACGACCTGGCCGAGCAGGGCTACGAGGCGGTCGCCATCCAGGTGCCGAACGCCGAGGAGGCCAAGACGGTCGAGGTGGCCGCCTACTGCTGGAAGGCCCTCGGCCAGTCCGGCTTCACCCGCACCGACGTGATCGTCGGCGTCGGCGGCGGAGCCACCACCGACCTCGCGGGCTTCGTCGCGGCCAGCTGGCTGCGCGGGGTGCGCTGGGTCGCCGTACCGACCACCGTCCTCGCGATGGTGGACGCGGCCGTCGGCGGCAAGACCGGCATCAACACCGCCGAGGGCAAGAACCTGGTGGGCGCCTTCCACCCGCCGGCCGGTGTGCTCTGCGACCTGGCGGCCCTGGACTCGCTGCCGGTCAACGACTACGTCAGCGGCCTCGCCGAGATCATCAAGGCCGGATTCATCTCCGACCCGGTGATCCTCGACCTGATCGAGGAGGACCCGGCGGCGGCCCGCACGCCCGAGGGCCCGCACACCGCCGAGCTCATCGTGCGCTCCATCCAGGTCAAGGCCGACGTGGTCTCCAGCGACCTCAAGGAGTCCGGACTCCGCGAGATCCTCAACTACGGCCACACCCTCGCGCACGCCATCGAGAAGAACGAGCGCTACAAGTGGCGGCACGGCGCGGCCGTGTCCGTCGGCATGGTCTTCGCCGCCGAGCTCGGCCGCCTCGCGGGCCGCCTCGACGACGCTACGGCCGACCGGCACAAGGCGGTCCTCGCCTCCGTCGGGCTGCCGCTGACCTACCGCGGCGACCAGTGGTCCAAGCTGCTCCAGACCATGCAGGTCGACAAGAAGTCCCGTGGCAACCTGCTGCGCTTCATCGTCCTCGACGGGCTGGCCAAGCCGACCGTCCTGGAGGGTCCCGACCCGGCGCACCTGGTCGCCGCGTACGGCGAGGTGTCGGCGTGAGCCGCCGCGTGCTCGTGCTGAACGGCCCGAACCTGGGCCGCCTCGGTTCGCGCGAGCCCGATGTGTACGGGGCCACCTCGTACGCGGGCCTGGTGGAGAGCTGCCGTTCGCTGGGCGAGGAGCTCGGCTTCGACGTCGAGGTCCGCGAGACCAACGACGAGGGCGAACTGATCCGCTGGCTGCACGAGGCGGCGGACGGGAAGATCCCCGTGGTCATCAACCCGGGGGCCTTCACGCACTACTCGTACGGCATGCGGGACGCGGCCGCGCAGCGCACGGCGCCGCTGATCGAGGTGCACATCTCGAACCCGTACGCCCGCGAGGAGTTCCGCCACACCTCGGTCATCGCCTCGGTGGCGACCGGGACCGTGGCGGGCTTCGGCATCGGTTCGTACCGGCTGGCGCTGCGCGCACTGGCGGACGAGATCTCCGCCTGACACCCTGCCTGACGATGCTGGTGGACGGCCGGACCCCGGCAGTCATATAACGTTCTCGCATCAGTCGCCGGAACGAGACGGAGTGGCAGCGGATGCAGCACGGAGTGGGGAACGGGGGCGCGGCCTGGGGGCAGCCGGGACCGCGTCCGGCGGCGCCCCCGCAGCCGCCGATACCGCCGGCGCAGGGCTGGCCGGGGTCACCCCCGCCGCAGTCTCCGCACCAGCCGCCCCACCAGCACCATCAGTCGCAGCCGGTGCCCGCCGTGCCGGAGGCCACCGGGCACATCCCGCTGCCTCCCGCGGGGCCGGGCACCGGCGGGGCGGTCCTCGCCGTCCTGCTGATCGGCCCCGCCGGCGCGGGCAAGACCACCGTGGCCCGGCACTGGGCCAGCACCCGGCCCGTACCGACCGCGCACGTGAGCCTGGACGACGTCCGGGAGTGGGTCTGCTCCGGCTTCGCGGACCCCCAGGCCGGCTGGAACGAGCACTCCGAGGCCCAGTACCGGCTCGCCCGCCGCACCTGTGGCTTCGCCGCACGCAACTACCTGGCGAACGGCATCTCCTGCATCCTGGACGACGCCGTCTTCCCCGACCGGCCCGTGGTCGGCCTCGGCGGCTGGAAGCGGCACGTGGGCCCCACGCTGCTGCCGGTGGTGCTGCTGCCCGGCCTGGAGATCGTCCTGGAGCGCAACGCGGCCCGTTCCGGCAACCGCCGGCTCTCCGACGAGGAAGTCGCGCGGATCCACGGCCGGATGGCCGGCTGGTACGGCTCCGGCCTGCCGATCATCGACAACTCCCACCTCGACGTCGAGGGCACCGCCCGCGCCCTCGACGAGGCCCTGGCCCGCGCCCTGGCCGCCCCCGGCGGCTGGCCCGGGTAGGGGGTGTCCGGCGGATCAGGGCCGGGGCCCGTCCGGACGCGCTCGCCGGGCCGGATCGGCGGGGCGCTCGTACGCTCGAAGACATGTCAGACGTGTACGCCGCCCGCAGGGACCTGCTTCGCGACCGATGCGCCGCCGCGGGGAACGCCGCCGCACTGATCACGCGTCCGGCGAACGTCCGCTACCTCTCCGGGGCGTCCCCGCTCGGCGCGGTGCTGCTCGTCGGCCCCACCGAGGACATGCTGTTCTGCGCCGGCGCGCCCACCGGCGAGGTCGACGAGGGCCGCCTCGACGACCACCTGAACGTCTCCGTCCTGGGCAGTCCCGGCGGCGACCCGGCCGTCGCGGCCGCCGACCTGGCCGCGTCCCGGCGGGCCGACTCGCTCGCCGTGGAGGAGCACCACCTCACCGTCGGCCGGCACCGGGCCCTGCGCTCCGTCGCGCCCAGACTGCGCCTCGCCGACCTCGGCACCGCCGTCGAGCAGCAGCGCCTCGTCAAGGACGAGGAGGAGATCGCCTGCCTGCGGATCGCCGCGGAGATCGCCGACCAGGCCCTCGGTGAGCTGCTGGAGTCCATCCTCGTCGGGCGCACCGAACGGCACCTCGCCCTGGAGCTGGAACGGCGGCTCGTCGACCACGGGGCGGACGGCCCCGCGTTCCCGACCTCCGTCGGCACCGGCCCGCACTCCGGCCGCTCCCGGCACCGGCCCTCCGACCGCAGGGTGGAGGAGGGTGACTTCCTCACGGTGTGCCTGGGCGCCAACTACCGCGGCTACCGCTGCGAGATCGGCCGGACCTTCGTGATCGGCACCAGCCCGGCCGACTGGCAGATCGAGCTCTACGACCTCGTCTTCACGGCCCAGCGGGCCGGGCGCGAAGCCCTGCTGCCGGGGGCCGCGTACCGGGACGTGGACCACGCCGCACGCTCCGTCCTGGACTCCGCGGGGCACTCGGAAGCCCTCGCTCCGTGGACCGGACACGGAGTGGGCCTCGAAATCGACGAGGACCCGCAGCTTGCACCTACGGCAATGGGTAAACTGGACGCTTGCGTGCCGGTCACCGTCGAACCGGGGGTTCACCTCCCGGGCCGGGGAGGTGTCCGGATCGATGACACGCTCGTCGTACGCCCCGAGGCGGACGGCGGTCCCGAGCTACTCACCATTACGACCAAGGAGCTGCTCGCGCTCTAGCCGGTTCTGCCGGGCTGTGCGCGCACCCGTGGTCTTCCAGTGCAGGAGATTCCGCAACCGTGGCTTCCACGAACGACCTCAAGAACGGCATGGTGCTGAAGCTCGACGGGGGCCAGCTCTGGTCCGTCGTCGAGTTCCAGCACGTCAAGCCCGGCAAGGGCCCGGCCTTCGTGCGCACCAAGCTCAAGAACGTGCTCTCGGGCAAGGTCGTCGACAAGACCTTCAACGCCGGCGTCAAGGTCGACACGGCCACCATCGACCGCCGCGACATGCAGTTCTCGTACATGGACGGCGACTACTTCGTCTTCATGGACATGGACACCTACGACCAGCTGATGGTCGACCGCAAGGCCGTCGGCGACGCCGCCAACTTCCTGATCGAGGGCTTCACCGCCTCCGTCGCCCAGCACGAGGGCGAGGTGCTCTACGTCGAGCTCCCGGCCGCGGTCGAGCTCAAGATCCAGCACACCGACCCGGGCGTCCAGGGCGACCGCTCCACCGGTGGCACCAAGCCCGCCACCCTGGAGACCGGCTACGAGATCCAGGTCCCGCTCTTCATCACCACGGGCGAGACGGTCAAGGTCGACACCCGCACCAGCGACTACCTCGGCCGGAAGAGCAACTAACCCGTGGCTGCTCGGAGCAATGCGCGCAAGCGCGCCTTCCAGATCCTTTTCGAGGCCGACCAGCGCGGGGTGCCCGTACGCGAGGTCCTCGCGGACTGGATCCGCCTCGCGCGGTCGGACGACCGGCAGCCGCCGGTCAGCGCCTTCACGATGGATCTCGTCGAGGGTTACGCCGAAAAGGTGAACCGCATCGATGATCTGATCATCACCTACGCCGTGGACTGGGAGCTCGACCGGATGCCGGTCGTGGACCGGAACATCGTGCGGCTCGGTGCCTACGAGCTGATCTGGGTGGACGACACCCCGGACGCCGTGGCCATCGACGAGGCCGTCCAGCTGGCCAAGGAGTTCTCGACGGACGAGTCCCCCTCGTTCGTGAACGGGCTGCTCGCCCGCTTCAAGGACCTGAAGCCGAGCCTGCGGCGCAGCGAGAGCTGACCGCACGGCCCAGCGCCGGCACCGCCATACGGAAGGGCCCGCAACGCACGCGTTGCGGGCCCTTCCGTATGGCGGTGCCGGGCAGCGGAACGAAAAAACCGGCGGGCGCCGGACCCCCGCAAGGGTCCGGCGCCCGCCGGTAAACGTTTCTGCTGGTCCGGAGGCCGGGACTCAGAGTTCCTCGTGCGCCACCGCGCGACGGGCATCCGCGTCCAGCACGCCCCAGCTGATCAGCTGCTCGGTCAGCACCGAGGGGGACTGGTCGTAGATGACGGCCAGGGTGCGCAGGTCGTCCTGGCGGATCGACAGCACCTTGCCGTTGTAGTCGCCACGCTGGCTCTGGATCGTCGCCGCGTAACGCTGCAGCGGACCGGCCTTCTCGGCCGGGACGCCGGCCAGGCGCTCCAGGTCGAGGCGCAGCTTCGGCGGCGGCTCGGCGGCCCCGCCGGGAGTCGTACCCGGCAGCAGCTCCTGCACCGGAACCCCGTAGAAGTCCGCCAGCTCGGCAAGACGCTGGACGGTCACGGCGCGGTCCCCGCGCTCGTAGGAACCGACCACCACGGCCTTCCACCGACCCTGGGACTTCTCCTCGACACCGTGGAGGGAAAGGCCCTGCTGGGTGCGGATGGCGCGGAGCTTGGCCCCGAGCTGTTTGGCGTATTCGCTGGACATAACGCTCCCGGACGCTGTGACGCTGTGACTGGTGGACACTGCGACTACGTAACTACGTGCGGCTCCGCCGCGCGGCTGGTAACTCACTGTGAGGTTACGCAGCGTTACTTGGATGCGTCAAGCCGAATGGTCTTCGTCGCCCCCCAGGGGGTCCCTCCCGGCAGCCCTGTGCGAGCCGTCCCGTACCGGCCCGGTCCGAGCCACCGGCGTCTCCCTGGTACCGTGTGAGGCGTACATCAGACGTCCTTTAAGGTCCGTCCCGTGAGGCGGAGAAGGAGGTCCTTTTCATGGACACCCAGCAGAACCCCGATTCCACGCGCCCGGTACTCGAAGCGCAGGACATCGCCCGGGTCCTGACCCGCATCGCCCACGAGATCGTCGAACGCGCCAAGGGCGCCGACGACGTGGTGCTCCTCGGCATCCCCACCCGCGGTGTCTACCTCGCCCGCCGGCTGGCCGCCAAGCTCGAAGAGATCACCGGCACGAAGATCCCGGTCGGCTCCCTCGACATCACCATGTACCGCGACGACCTGCGGATGAAGCCCGCCCGCGCGATCGGTCGCACCGAGATCCCCGGCGACGACCTCGACGGCCGCCTCGTCGTCCTCGTCGACGACGTGCTCTTCTCCGGACGCACCATCCGCGCCGCCCTCGACGCCCTCGGCGACCTCGGCCGCCCCCGCGCCGTGCAGCTCGCCGTCCTCGTCGACAGAGGCCACCGCGAACTGCCGATCCGCGCCGACTACGTCGGCAAGAACCTCCCCACGTCGCTGAGGGAGACCGTCAAGGTCCAGCTCCAGGAGGAGGACGGCCGTGACGCCGTGCTGCTCGGCCAGCGGACCGCCCAGGCCGCAGGGCAGTAGACCGTCCGAGTGACGGGCCCCGGCGGGGCCCGCGCCGAGCCCTGCCCTGCCCGCCCGCCCCCTGCAGCCCGTCTGCCCTCTCCCGACCTACGGAGCCATCCAGATGAAGCGCCACCTCATCTCGGCCGCCGACCTCACGCGCGACGACGCCGTCCTGATCCTCGACACCGCCGAGGAGATGGCCCGTGTCGCGGACCGGCCGATCAAGAAGCTGCCCACCCTGCGCGGCCTCACCGTCGTCAACCTCTTCTTCGAGGACTCGACCCGCACCCGGATCTCCTTCGAGGCGGCCGCCAAGCGGCTCTCGGCCGACGTCATCAACTTCTCCGCGAAGGGTTCGTCCGTTTCCAAGGGCGAATCCCTGAAGGACACCGCGCTGACCCTGGAGGCCATGGGCGCCGACGCGGTCGTCATCCGCCACCACGCTTCCGGTGCCCCCTACCGGCTCGCGACCTCCGGCTGGATCGACTCCGCCGTCGTCAACGCCGGCGACGGCACCCACGAGCACCCCACGCAGGCCCTGCTGGACGCCTTCACCATGCGCCGCCGCCTGGTCGGCCGCGACGCCGGCCTCGGCAAGGACCTGAACGGCCGCCGC
Organism: Streptomyces spororaveus; assembly: GCF_016755875.1. Classification (NCBI taxonomy): domain Bacteria; kingdom Bacillati; phylum Actinomycetota; class Actinomycetes; order Kitasatosporales; family Streptomycetaceae; genus Streptomyces; species Streptomyces spororaveus. The sequence continues at coordinate 6,806,313 of NZ_BNED01000005.1, forward strand.
ATCACCATCGTCGGCGACGTCCTGCACAGCCGCGTGGCCCGCTCCAACGTCCACCTGCTGCACACCCTCGGCGCCGAGGTCACCCTGGTGGCCCCGCCCACGCTCGTCCCGATCGGCGTGGAGACCTGGCCCTGCGAGGTCTCGTACAACCTCGACGAGGTGCTGCCGAAGTCCGATGCGGTGATGATGCTGCGTGTGCAGCGCGAACGCATGAACGCCGCCTTCTTCCCGACCGAGCGCGAGTACTCCCGCCGGTACGGGCTCGACGGCGACCGCATGGCGAAAATGCCCGAGCACGCCATCGTGATGCACCCCGGCCCGATGAACCGCGGCATGGAGATCACCGCCCAGGTCGCCGACTCCGACCGCTGCACGGCCGTCGAGCAGGTCGCCAACGGCGTCTCCACCCGGATGGCCGTCCTGTACCTGCTGCTCGGAGGCTCCGAGCCCGCCGTCACCACCACCCCCGCCGCCGCGCGTACCGAGGAGAGCAAGTAACCATGAGCAAGATCCTTATCCGTGGCGCGAAGGTACTCGGCGGCGAGGCGCAGGACGTCCTGATCGACGGCGAGACCATCGCCGAGGTCGGGCCGAACCTCTCCGCCGAGGGTGCGACCGTCATCGAGGCCGAGGGCCAGGTCCTCCTCCCCGGCCTCGTCGACCTCCACACCCACCTGCGCGAGCCCGGCCGCGAGGACTCCGAGACCGTCCTCACCGGCACCCGCGCCGCCGCCTCCGGCGGATACACCGCCGTGTTCGCCATGGCGAACACCTTCCCGGTCGCCGACACCGCCGGCGTCGTCGAGCAGGTCTGGCGCCTGGGCAAGGAGTCCGGCTACTGCGACGTGCAGCCCATCGGCGCCGTCACCGTCGGCCTGGAGGGCAAGCAGCTCTCCGAGCTCGGCGCCATGCACGAGTCCGCCGCCAACGTCACCGTCTTCTCCGACGACGGCAAGTGCGTCGACGACGCCGTGATCATGCGCCGTGCCCTGGAGTACGTGAAGGCCTTCGGCGGCGTCGTCGCCCAGCACGCCCAGGAGCCCCGCCTCACCGAGGGCGCCCAGATGAACGAGGGCATCGTCTCCGCCGAACTCGGTCTCGGCGGCTGGCCGGCCGTCGCCGAGGAGTCGATCATCGCCCGCGACGTCCTGCTCGCCGAGCACGTCGGCTCCCGCGTCCACATCTGCCACCTCTCCACCGCCGGATCCGTCGAGATCGTCCGCTGGGCCAAGTCCCGCGGCATCGACGTCACCGCCGAGGTCACCCCGCACCACCTCCTCCTCACCGAGGAGCTCGTCCGCTCGTACAACGCCGTCTACAAGGTCAACCCGCCGCTGCGCACCGAGCGCGACGTCATGGCCCTGCGCGAGGCGCTCGCCGACGGCACGATCGACATCGTCGCCACCGACCACGCCCCGCACCCGCACGAGGACAAGGACTGCGAGTGGGCCGCCGCCGCCATGGGCATGGTCGGCCTGGAGACCGCGCTGTCCGTCGTCCAGCAGACGATGGTCGAGACCGGACTGCTCGACTGGGCGGGCGTCGCCGAGCGGATGTCCTTCGCCCCGGCGCGCATCGGCAGCCTGGCGGGCCACGGCCGTCCCGTCTCGGCAGGTGAACCCGCGAACCTGACCTTGGTCGATACCTCGTACCGTGGTGTCGTGGACCCCGCACACTTCGCCTCCCGCAGCCGCAACACGCCTTACGAGGGCCGTGAGCTGCCGGGGCGCGTCACTCATACCTTCCTGCGGGGCCGGGCAACGGTCGTGGACGGGAAACTGGCGTGACACCTGCAGTAATCCAACTGGCCGCCGAGGCCGCCGAACGACAGTCGGCGGAGGTGACCAGCTTCGGTGCCCGCATGGCGTGGGTGATCGGCCTGGCCGTCTTCGTCGCGTTCGTCTACTGGCTGATGCGGCAGGGCTGGAAATGGCGCGGCGCCCTGCAGAACGATCTGCCGGAGCTGCCCGCCGCACCCGACGGTCTTCCCGAACACCGGCTGGCCCTGACCGGCCGGTACCACGGCTCCACCACCGCCGGACAGTGGCTCGACCGGATCGTCGCCCACGGCCTGGGCCTGCGCAGCCGCGTCGAGCTCACGCTCACCGACGCGGGCCTGGACGTCGTCCGACCGGGGGCAGGCGACTTCTTCGTACCGGCCACGCAGCTGCGCGGCGCCCGCCTCGACAAGGGAATCGCGGGCAAGGTACTCACCGAGGGCGGTCTGCTCGTCGTCACCTGGGCGCACGGCGACAAGCTGATCGACTCCGGATTCCGCTCCGACCGGGCGGCCGAACACGCCGCCTGGGTCGAAGCCATCAATCTCATGAACTCATCCATCACGACGGAAGGCGCCGAACGATGACGACCTCCACCAGGGGAGCAGCCAAAGCTCCCGCCGTACTCGTCCTGGAGGACGGTCGGATCTTCCGCGGCCGCGCCTACGGCGCTGTGGGGGAGACCTTCGGCGAGGCCGTGTTCTCCACCGGCATGACCGGCTACCAGGAGACCCTCACCGACCCGTCGTACCACCGGCAGGTCGTCGTGATGACCGCCCCGCACGTGGGCAACACCGGCGTCAACGACGAGGACCCCGAGTCCTCCCGCATCTGGGTGGCCGGCTACGTCGTCCGCGACCCCGCCCGCGTCCCCTCCAACTGGCGCTCCCGGCGCTCGCTGGACGAGGAGCTCGTCAAGCAGGGCGTCGTCGGGATCTCCGGCATCGACACCCGCGCCCTGACCCGCCACCTGCGCGAGCGCGGCGCCATGCGCGTCGGCATCTTCTCGGGCGAGGCCTGGACCGGCGTCGGCGACGAGGCCCTGCTGGCCAAGGTCACGGCGCAGCCGCACATGAAGGGCGCGAACCTCTCCGCCGAGGTCGCCACCCAGGAGGCCTACGTCGTCCCCGCGATCGGCGAGAAGCGCTTCACCGTCGCCGCCGTCGACCTCGGCATCAAGGGCATGACTCCGCACCGCATGGCCGAGCGCGGCATCGAGGTGCACGTACTGCCCGCCACCGCCACGGTCGAGGACGTGTACGCGGTCGAGCCCGACGGCGTGTTCTTCTCCAACGGCCCGGGCGACCCGGCCACCGCCGACGGCCCCGTCGCCGTCATGCAGGGCGTGCTGGAGCGCAAGACCCCGCTCTTCGGCATCTGCTTCGGCAACCAGATCCTGGGCCGCGCGCTCGGCTTCGGCACCTACAAGCTGAAGTACGGCCACCGCGGCATCAACCAGCCGGTCCAGGACCGCTCCACCGGCAAGGTCGAGATCACCGCGCACAACCACGGCTTCGCCGTCGACGCGCCCCTCGACAAGGTCTCCGAGACCGCCTACGGCCGCGCCGAGGTCTCCCACGTCTGCCTGAACGACAACGTCGTCGAAGGCCTCCAGCTGCTTGACCAGCCGGCCTTCAGCGTCCAGTACCACCCCGAGGCGGCCGCCGGCCCGCACGACGCCGCGTACCTCTTCGACCGTTTCGTATCCCTGATGGAGGCCGAGCGTGCCTAAGCGCACCGATATCCAGTCCGTCCTGGTCATCGGCTCCGGCCCGATCGTCATCGGACAGGCCGCCGAGTTCGACTACTCCGGCACCCAGGCCTGCCGCATCCTCAAGGCCGAGGGCCTGCGGGTCATCCTGGTCAACTCCAACCCCGCGACGATCATGACCGACCCGGAGATCGCCGACGCCACGTACGTCGAGCCGATCACCCCCGAGTTCGTCGAGAAGATCATCGCGAAGGAGCGCCCCGACGCGCTCCTCCCGACCCTCGGCGGCCAGACCGCGCTCAACACCGCGATCTCCATGCACGAGCAGGGCGTGCTGGAGAAGTACGGCGTCGAGCTCATCGGCGCCAACGTCGAGGCCATCAACAAGGGCGAGGACCGCGACCTCTTCAAGGGCGTCGTCGAGGCCGTCAACGCCAAGATCGGCCACGGCGAGTCCGCCCGCTCGGTCATCTGCCACTCCATGGACGACGTCCTGGCCGGTGTCGAGACCCTCGGCGGCTACCCCGTCGTCGTCCGCCCCTCCTTCACCATGGGCGGCGCCGGCTCCGGCTTCGCCCACGACGAGGACGAGCTGCGCCGCATCGCCGGCCAGGGCCTCACGCTCTCCCCGACCACCGAGGTGCTCCTGGAGGAGTCCATCCTCGGCTGGAAGGAGTACGAGCTGGAGCTGATGCGCGACACCAAGGACAACGTGGTCGTCGTCTGCTCCATCGAGAACTTCGACCCGATGGGCGTCCACACCGGCGACTCGATCACCGTCGCCCCGGCGATGACGCTGACCGACCGCGAGTACCAGCGGCTGCGCGACATCGGCATCGCGATCATCCGCGAGGTCGGCGTCGACACCGGCGGCTGCAACATCCAGTTCGCGATCGACCCGGTCGACGGCCGCGTCATCGTCATCGAGATGAACCCGCGCGTCTCCCGCTCCTCGGCGCTCGCCTCGAAGGCCACCGGCTTCCCGATCGCCAAGATCGCCGCCAAGCTGGCCATCGGCTACACGCTCGACGAGGTCCCCAACGACATCACCGAGCAGACGCCGGCCTCCTTCGAGCCGTCCCTCGACTACGTCGTCGTCAAGGCCCCGCGCTTCGCCTTCGAGAAGTTCCCGCTGGCCGACGCCACCCTCACCACCACCATGAAGTCGGTCGGCGAGGCCATGGCCATCGGCCGCAACTTCACCGAGGCCCTCCAGAAGGCCCTGCGCTCCCTGGAGAAGAAGGGCTCGCAGTTCACCTTCGTCGGCCCCACCGGCGACAAGGACGAGCTCCTCGCCACCGCGGTCCGCCCGACCGACGGCCGCATCAACACCGTCATGCAGGCCATCCGCGCCGGCGCCACCCAGGAAGAGGTCTTCGAGTTCACGAAGATCGACCCCTGGTTCGTCGACCAGCTCTTCCTCATCAAGGAGATCGCGGACGAGCTCGCCGCCGCCGAGAAGCTCCAGCCCGAGCTGCTCGCCGAGGCCAAGCGCCACGGCTTCTCCGACGCGCAGATCGCCGAGATCCGCGGCCTGCGCGAGGACGTCGTCCGCGAGGTCCGGCACGCCCTCGGCGTCCGCCCGGTCTACAAGACGGTCGACACCTGCGCCGCCGAGTTCGCCGCGAAGACCCCGTACTTCTACTCCTCGTACGACGAGGAGTCCGAGGTCGCGACCCGCACCAAGCCCGCGGTGATCATCCTGGGCTCCGGCCCGAACCGCATCGGCCAGGGAATCGAGTTCGACTACTCCTGCGTCCACGCCTCCTTCGCCCTCAGCGACGCCGGCTACGAGACCGTGATGGTCAACTGCAACCCGGAGACCGTCTCCACCGACTACGACACCTCCGACCGCCTGTACTTCGAGCCGCTCACGCTCGAAGACGTGCTGGAGATCGTCCACGCGGAGTCGCTGGCCGGCCCCATCGCCGGTGTCGTCGTCCAGCTCGGCGGCCAGACCCCCCTCGGTCTCGCCCAGGCCCTCAAGGACAACGGCGTCCCCGTCGTCGGCACCCCGCCGGAGGCCATCCACGCCGCCGAGGACCGCGGCGCCTTCGGCCAGGTCCTCGCCGACGCCGGCCTGCCCGCCCCCAAGCACGGCACCGCCACCACCTTCGCGGGTGCGAAGGCGATCGCCGACGAGATCGGCTACCCGGTCCTCGTGCGCCCGTCCTACGTGCTCGGCGGCCGCGGCATGGAGATCGTCTACGACGAGGCCCGCCTCGAGTCGTACATCGCCGAGTCCACCGAGATCTCCCCGACCCGCCCCGTGCTGGTCGACCGCTTCCTCGACGACGCGATCGAGATCGACGTCGACGCCCTCTACGACGGCCACGAGCTCTACCTCGGCGGCGTCATGGAGCACATCGAGGAAGCCGGCATCCACTCCGGCGACTCGGCCTGCGCCCTGCCCCCGATCACCCTCGGCGGCTACGACATCAAGCGCCTGCGCGCCTCCACCGAGGCCATCGCCAAGGGCGTCGGCGTCCGCGGCCTGATCAACATCCAGTTCGCGATGGCCGGGGACATCCTCTACGTCCTGGAGGCCAACCCGCGCGCCTCCCGGACCGTCCCCTTCACCTCGAAGGCCACCGCGGTCCCGCTCGCGAAGGCCGCCGCCCGCATCTCGCTCGGCACCACCATCGCCGAGCTGCGCGCCGAGGGCCTGCTGCCGAAGACCGGCGACGGCGGCACCCTGCCGATCGACGCGCCGATCTCCGTCAAGGAGGCCGTCATGCCGTGGTCGCGCTTCCGCGACATCCACGGCCGCGGCGTGGACACCGTCCTCGGCCCGGAGATGCGCTCCACCGGCGAGGTCATGGGCATCGACGCCGTCTTCGGCACCGCCTACGCCAAGTCGCAGGCCGGCGCCTACGGCCCGCTGCCCACCAAGGGTCGCGCCTTCATCTCCGTCGCCAACCGCGACAAGCGCTCGATGATCTTCCCGGCGCGCGAGCTCGTCGCCCACGGCTTCGAGCTGATGGCCACCTCCGGCACCGCCGAGGTGCTGCGCCGCAACGGCATCAACGCCACCGTGGTGCGCAAGCTCAGCGAGGGCGAGGGCCCGAACGGCGAGAAGACCATCGTCCAGCTGATCCACGACGGCCAGGTCGACCTGATCGTCAACACCCCGTACGGCACCGGCGGCCGCCTCGACGGCTACGAGATCCGCACGGCGGCCGTGGCCCGCAGCGTCCCCTGCCTGACCACGGTCCAGGCGCTCGCCGCCGCCGTCCAGGGCATCGACGCGCTCAACCGCGGCGACGTGGGCGTCCGCTCCCTCCAGGAGCACGCGGAGCACCTGATCGCGGCCCGCGACTGACCCAGGCAGTACAGCCAGCCCGGACACGGGGAGGGGGACACCGGTTTCACGACGGGTGTCCCCCTCTTCACGAGCGCAGAGGGATTTTCCGACGATGTACAAAACCTTCTTCAACCTGGTCTTCAAGCGGATGGACCCGGAACAGGCCCACTACATGGCCTTCCGCTGGATCCGCCTCGCCGCCCGCACGCCCGTGCTGCGCACCTTCGCCGCGGCCGCCCTGGCCCCGCGCTACGAGGAGCTCCGCACCGAGGCCCTCGGCCTGCGCATGCACGGCCCCTTCGGCCTCGCGGCGGGCTTCGACAAGAACGCCGTCGCCATCGACGGGATGTCGATGCTCGGCTTCGACCACGTCGAGATCGGGACGGTCACGGCCGAGGCGCAGCCCGGCAACCCGAAGAAGCGGCTCTTCCGCCTCGTGCCGGACCGTGCGCTGATCAACCGCATGGGCTTCAACAACGAGGGCTCGGCGGCCGTGGCGGCCCGCCTGGCGGCCCGTGAGGCCGTCTTCAGGACCGTGGTCGGCGTCAACATCGGCAAGACGAAGGTCGTGCCCGAGGAGGAGGCCGTGGGCGACTACGTCACCTCCACCGAGCGTCTCGCCCGGCACGCCGACTACCTCGTGGTCAACGTCTCCTCGCCGAACACCCCGGGCCTGCGCAACCTCCAGGCCACCGAGTCGCTGCGCCCGCTGCTGACGGCGGTGCGCGAGGCCGCGGACCGCACCGTCACCGACCGCCGGGTGCCCCTGCTGGTCAAGATCGCCCCCGACCTGGCGGACGAGGACGTCGACGCGGTCGCCGACCTCGCCCTGGAACTGGGCCTCGACGGCATCATCGCGACGAACACCACCATCGCCCGGGAGGGCCTCGGCCTGAAGTCCTCCCCGTCCCTGGTGAAGGAGACCGGCGGACTCTCCGGCGCCCCCGTCAAGGAGCGCTCCCTGGAGGTCCTGCGCCGCCTGTATGCCCGTGTGGGGGACCGCCTGGTCCTGGTCGGGGTCGGCGGCATCGAGAACGCCGAGGACGCCTGGCAGCGGATCCTGGCCGGCGCCACGCTGATCCAGGGCTACAGCGCCTTCATCTACGAGGGCCCGTTCTACGCCCGCGCCATCCACAAGGGCCTCGCCGCGCGCCTGGCCAACAGCCCGTACGCGACGCTCGCCGAAGCGGTGGGCGCCGAGACCCGAAAGGCCACCAAGTGACTGTGACCCCGTTCGGCACCCGCCTGCGCGCGGCGATGGACTCCCGGGGCCCGCTGTGCGTGGGCATCGACCCGCACGCCGCCCTGCTGGCCCAGTGGGGCCTCCAGGACGACATCGCGGGCCTGGAGCGGTTCTCCCGTACGGTCGTCGAGGCGCTCGCCGAGTCGGTCGCGGTCTTCAAGCCGCAGGCGGCCTTCTTCGAGCGGTTCGGCTCGAAGGGCGTGGCCGTCCTGGAGCGGGCCGTCGCGGACGCCCGGGCGGCCGGGAGCCTGGTCGTCATGGATGCGAAGCGCGGCGACATCGGCTCGACCATGGCGGCGTACGCCTCGGCCTTCCTCGACCCGGCCTCGCCGCTGTTCTCGGACGCGCTCACGGTCTCCCCGTACCTGGGCTACGGCTCGCTGAAGCCGGCCGTGGACCTGGCCCGTGCATCGGGCGCCGGACTGTTCGTCCTGGCGCTCACCTCCAACCCGGAGGGCGCCGAGGTCCAGCGGGCGGTCCGCGAGGACGGCCGGACGATCGGCGCGACGATGCTGGCGCACCTGGCGGCGGAGAACGCGGGCGCCGTCCCCATGGGCTCCTTCGGCGCGGTGGTCGGTGCCACGCTGGGCGATCTGTCCACCTTCGACCTGGACATCAACGGGCCGCTGCTGGCCCCCGGCATCGGCGCGCAGGGCGCGACGGCGGCGGACCTGCCGGGCGTGTTCGGCAAGGCCGTGCGCAACGTCGTCCCGAACGTCTCGCGCGGGGTCCTGAAGCACGGCCCGGACGTCAGCGCCCTGCGCGACTCGGCGCGGCGCTTCGCCGACGAGATCCACGAGGCCGTCACCGCGTAATCGCTCACCTGCGGAGGCCGTCCGCACCTCCGCGGCACGGCCTCTCGCACTTCTTGGCGAAACTCGAACGCTCTTCATCGGACAAAACCGGGGTATTTTGTCCGTGATGTACGGTTCAGTGGAGGCTGACCAGGACTTTTCGTCCGTTCTCGCTGACTGGAGCGGTGTTGGCCGCTAGTCTCCGACCAGAGTGAACGCGCAGCGAACGAGTTCCATCGCTGTTCGGGAGCTCGCCAGGTGGGGTGCCCTCGGGTTACCCACCGGTCCGTATCCGACAGTTCGACATCCGAGGTGACGTAGGCGTGGCTCTTCCGCCCCTTACCCCTGAACAGCGCGCAGCCGCGCTCGAAAAGGCCGCCGCGGCTCGCCGGGAGCGGGCCGAGGTCAAGAATCGACTCAAGCACTCCGGTGCCTCGCTCCAAGAGGTCATCAAGACGGGCCAGGAGAACGACGTCATCGGCAAGATGAAGGTCTCCGCCCTGCTGGAGTCTCTGCCCGGCGTGGGCAAGGTGCGCGCCAAGCAGATCATGGAGCGTCTCGGCATCTCCGAGTCCCGGCGTGTCCGAGGTCTCGGTTCCAACCAGATCGCCTCTCTGGAGCGTGAGTTCGGCAGCACCGGCGCCTGAGGCGTCGACTGAAGTTCTCCCGGCGTTCTCAGGCAGTCCCGAGAAGCTGGATAATCGCTCTATGGCAGCAGAGGTTCGTCCGCGGCTGACCGTGCTCTCCGGCCCCTCAGGGGTCGGCAAGAGCACGGTCGTCGCGCATATGCGCAAGGTTCACCCCGAGGTGTGGCTCTCGGTGTCGGCCACCACCCGCAAGCCGCGGCCCGGTGAGCGACACGGAGTCCACTACTTCTTCGTCAACGACGACGAGTTCGACAAGCTGATCGCCAACGGCGAGCTGCTGGAGTGGGCCGAGTTCGCGGGCAACCGCTACGGCACACCGCGCGGCGCGGTGCTGGAGCGCCTGGACAACGGCGAGCCGGTACTGCTGGAGATCGATCTCCAGGGCGCACGACTCGTCCGCGAGTCCAAGCCCGACGCCCAGCTGGTCTTCCTGGCACCGCCGAGCTGGGACGAACTGGTCCGCCGGCTGACCGGCCGGGGTACCGAATCGGCCGAGGTCATCGAGCGTCGGCTGGCCGCCGCCAAGATCGAGCTCGCTGCCGAGTCCGAGTTCGACACCACCCTGGTCAACACCTCCGTCGAGGACGTAGCCCGTGAGCTGCTAGCCTTGATGGCAGTTGTCTGATCGTTGATCGATCTTTTTGATTCGGTCGATTCCAGGACGGCCCAATCTTTCACCCATCTTCGGAAGGTAGAGCGTGTCCTCTTCCATCACCACGCCCGAGGGCATCATCAACCCGCCGATCGACGAGCTGCTCGAGGCCACTGACTCGAAGTACAGCCTCGTGATCTACGCGGCCAAGCGTGCGCGTCAGATCAACGCGTACTACTCGCAGCTCGGTGAGGGCCTGCTGGAGTACGTCGGCCCGCTGGTGGACACCCACGTCCACGAGAAGCCGCTTTCGATCGCGCTGCGCGAGATCAACGCTGGTCTGCTGACCTCCGAGGCCATCGAGGCCCCGGCCCAGTAAGGCACCAGAAGTCCTTTCACCACAGGCCCGGCAGAACATCTGCCGGGCCTGTGGTGTGTCATGGGTGGGTACGACGACGATCAGGACCGAAGGCGGTCGGACACGTCGGACACGTCGCGCAGTCAAAAGGGGTGTGTGTGGATGGATAAGCCGAAGGTCGTACTGGGGGTCAGCGGCGGGATCGCCGCCTACAAGGCGTGCGAGCTGCTGCGCCGGCTGACCGAGTCCGGCCACGACGTGCGGGTGGTGCCCACGGCGGCCTCCCTGAACTTCGTGGGGGAGGCCACCTGGTCCGCCCTCTCCGGGAACCCGGCCTCCACCGAGGTGTGGGAATCCGTCCACGAGGTGCCGCACGTGCGCATCGGGCAGTCCGCCGACCTCGTCGTCGTCGCCCCGGCCACCGCCGACCTGCTGGCCAAGGCCGCCCACGGGCTCGCCGACGACCTGCTGACGAACACCCTGCTCACCGCCCGCTGCCCGGTGGTCTTCGCCCCCGCGATGCACACCGAGATGTGGGAGCACCCCGCCACCCAGGAGAACGTGGCCACGCTGCGCCGCCGCGGCGCCCTCGTCGTCGAGCCCGCCGTCGGCCGGCTCACCGGCAAGGACACCGGCAAGGGCCGGCTGCCCGACCCCGAGGAGATCTTCGAGGTGTGCCGCCGGGTACTCGCCCGCGGGGCGGCCGAGCCGGACCTCGCCGGGCGCCATGTGGTGATCAGCGCCGGCGGCACCCGGGAGCCGCTGGACCCGGTCCGCTTCCTCGGCAACCGCTCCTCCGGCAAGCAGGGCTACGCCCTCGCCCGTACCGCCGTGGCGCGCGGGGCCCGGGTCACCCTGGTGTCGGCCAACACCGCGCTGGCCGACCCGGCCGGGGTGGACGTCGTACGCGTGGGGACGGCCGTGCAGCTGCGGGAGGCCGTGCTCAAGGCCGCCGCGGACGCCGACGTCGTGGTGATGGCCGCCGCCGTGGCCGACTTCCGGCCCGCCGTGTACGCGGGCGGAAAGATCAAGAAGAAGGACGGGCAGGACCCGGCGCCGGTGGCGCTCGTACGCAATCCGGACGTTCTGGCGGAGATCTCGGCCGATCGTGCCAGGGCCGGACAAGTGGTCGTGGGATTCGCCGCGGAGACCGACGACGTCCTCGCGAACGGCCGGGCCAAGCTCGCCCGAAAGGGCTGTGACCTTCTCGTCGTGAACGAGGTCGGGGAAGCCCGGACCTTTGGTTCCGAGGAGAACGAAGCGGTCATCCTGGCCTCCGATGGATCTGAGACCCAGGTGCCCTATGGTCCGAAGGAAGCACTGGCCGAGGTCGTGTGGGACCAAGTGGCGGCTCGACTTTAGTCGCGACGCGCCTGCGTCGATTCCCCTTCTCCAGGTCACCTCCGTGCGTAAGAATGGGAGTGCCGCAGGTCACACGGCTCCCATAAGGCGAGACGGGTGGTCCAACAAACGTCGGCGACCGATAAACTGCATCCGGAACGTGATCGGGCGCAGCCCCCGATGCGGTTCCGCCAAATGATCAGCCAGCAGCCGCTGCAACCCCAGGGAGCGTTGTGTCCCGTCGTCTGTTCACCTCGGAGTCCGTCACCGAGGGCCACCCCGACAAGATCGCTGACCAGATCAGCGACACGATCCTCGACGCGCTCCTCAGCGAGGACCCGACCTCTCGCGTCGCCGTGGAGACCCTCATCACCACGGGTCTCGTGCACATCGCGGGAGAGGTGACGACGAAGGCCTACGCGCCGATCGCGCAGCTCGTCCGGGACAAGATCCTGGAGATCGGCTACGACTCCTCGAAGAAGGGCTTCGACGGCGCCTCCTGCGGCGTGTCGGTGTCCATCGGCGCCCAGTCCCCGGACATCGCGCAGGGTGTCGACACCGCCTACGAGAAGCGTGTCGAGGGTGACGAGGACGAGCTCGACAAGCAGGGCGCCGGCGACCAGGGCCTGATGTTCGGCTACGCCTGCGACGAGACCCCCGAGCTCATGCCGCTGCCGATCCACATCGCGCACCGGCTGTCCCGCCGGCTCTCCGAGGTCCGCAAGAACGGGACCATCCCGTACCTGCGCCCCGACGGCAAGACCCAGGTCACCATCGAGTACGACGGTGACAAGGCCGTGCGCCTGGACACCGTCGTGGTCTCCTCGCAGCACGCCTCGGACATCGACCTGGACTCGCTGCTCGCTCCCGACATCCGCGAGTTCGTCGTCGAGCACGTCCTGGCCCAGCTCGTCGAGGACGGCATCAAGCTCGACACCGAGGGCTACCGCCTCCTGGTGAACCCGACCGGCCGCTTCGAGATCGGCGGCCCGATGGGCGACGCCGGCCTCACCGGTCGCAAGATCATCATCGACACCTACGGCGGCATGGCCCGCCACGGTGGCGGCGCCTTCTCCGGCAAGGACCCGTCGAAGGTCGACCGCTCCGCCGCCTACGCCATGCGCTGGGTCGCCAAGAACGTGGTCGCCGCCGGCCTCGCCTCGCGCTGCGAGGTCCAGGTCGCGTACGCCATCGGCAAGGCCGAGCCCGTCGGCCTCTTCGTCGAGACCTTCGGCACCGCCAAGGTCGAGACGCAGAAGATCGAGGACGCGATCGGCGAGGTCTTCGACCTGCGCCCGGCCGCGATCATCCGCGACCTCGACCTGCTGCGCCCGATCTACGCCCAGACCGCCGCCTACGGCCACTTCGGCCGTGAGCTGCCGGACTTCACCTGGGAGCGCACCGACCGCGTGGACGCGCTGCGCGCGGCCGCCGGCCTGTAGCACTCCTCGTCCACGGACGATCGCCGAACGGCCCCGGACCACGTGGTCCGGGGCCGTTCGCATGCCGTGCCTGTCAGTGGACTTTGGTAAGAATGCTGATGTGAGCAGCGCGAACGATTCCCAGCCGGAGCAGCTCGCACTGATCCGGGAAATGGTGGCCGAGGCGAAGGCCAAGGCCCCCAAGGCGAAGCCGCGCACCTGGCGCGGCGCCGCCCTGGCCGACGAGCTGCCCGTCGCCCGCGTCCTCGTGAACAAGGGCGTGCTCCACCTCGACCGGACCTTCGACTACGCCGTACCCGCCGAGCTCGCCGAGGCCGCACAGCCCGGGGTCCGCGTCCGCGTCCGCTTCGGCGCGGGCTCCCACCACGTGCGCGGCGGCCGCCGCGAGGGCGGCAGCCTGATCGACGGGTTCATCGTCGAGCGCCGCGCCGAGTCCGACTACAACGGGGCCCTCGCCGCCCTCGCCCAGGTGGTCTCGCCCGAGGTGGTCCTCAGCCCCCGCATGCTCGCCCTGGCCCGGGCCGTCGCCGACCGGTACGCGGGCAGCCTCGCCGACGTGCTCCAGCTCGCCCTGCCCCCGCGCAACGCCAGGGCCGAGGCCAAGCCCTCCCCGGAGCCCCTGCCCCCGCCCGCCGCCCCCGAGCCCGCCGGCTGGGAGCGGTACGGAGCCGGCCCCGGCTTCCTGCGCGCCCTCGCCACCGGCGGCGCCCCCCGCGCCGTATGGACCGCACTGCCCGGCCCCGGCTGGGCCGACGAACTCGCCCGCGCCATGGCCGCCACCCTGGCCTCCGGACGCGGGGCGCTCGCCGTGCTCCCCGACGGGAGGACCGCCGCCCGCGTCGACGCGGCCATGACCGCCCTGCTGGGCGAAGGCCGGCACGCGCTGCTGACCGCCGAGTCGGGCCCCGAGAAGCGCTACCGCCAATGGCTCGCCGTGCACCGGGGCTCGGTGCGGGCCGTCGTCGGCACCCGGGCCGCGATGTTCGCCCCCGTACGGGACCTCGGACTGGTCGCCGTCTGGGACGACGGCGACTCCAGCCACAGCGACACCAACGCCCCCTTCCCGCACGTCCGGGAAGTACTGGAACTGCGCGCCGTCAACGACGGCTGCGGCTTCCTCGCGGGCGGTACGAGCTGCACCGTTGAGGCCGCCCAGCTCGTCGAGTCCGGCTGGGCCAGACCCCTCACGGCCGACCGCGAGACCGTACGGGCCTGCGCGCCCCGGATCCGGACCGTCGGCGACGAACTGCTCGCCCGGGACGAGGCCGCCCGGGCCGCGCGCCTGCCGAGCCTGGCCTGGGAGACCGTACGGGAAGGCCTGAAGACCGGACCCGTGCTGGTCCAGGTACCGCGGCGGGGCTATGTGCCCCGGCTGGCGTGCGAGCGCTGCCGTACCCCCGCCCGCTGCACGGCCTGCGCGGGACCGCTGGAGGCCCCCGACGAGCGGGACCTGACGTGCGGGTGGTGCGGGCGGGGCGAGCCGTCCTGGCACTGCGAGGAATGCGGATCGTTCCGGCTGCGGGCCCAGGTGGTCGGCGCCCGGCGCACCGCCGAGGAACTGGGCCGGGCCTTCCCGGCCGTGGCCGTACGGACCTCCGGGCGCGACCACGTCCTGGACGAGGTACCGGACCGGCCCGCGCTCGTCGTGTGCACCCCGGGCGCCGAACCGGTGGCGGCGGGCGCCGGGTACGCGGCCGCGCTGCTGCTCGACGGCTGGGCCATGCTGACCCGGCCCGACCTGCGGGCCGGCGAGGACGCGCTGCGGCGGTGGATCGCGGCCGCCTCCCTGGTCCGGGGCGACGGCCAGGTCGTGGTGGTCGCCGAACCGACGCTGCGGCCCGTCCAGGCGCTCGTACGGTGGGACCCGGTGGGCCACGCCGTACGGGAGCTCGCGGAGCGGTCCCAGCTCGGCTTCCCGCCGGTGTCCCGGATGGCGGCGGTGGCCGGTCGGGGCGAGGCGGTGGAGGCCTTCCTGGCCGGCGCCGGGCTGCCGCCCGACGCGGAGATCCTGGGACCGGTGCCGCTCCCGGGACGGCGCGGAGAACCCTCCCCCGGAGAGCGGGCACTGGTGCGGGTCCCGCCGGGCAGCGGAGCCGCCCTGGCGGCCGCCCTGAAGTCGGCGCAGGCCGCCCGGCTGGCGAAGGGGGTCCCGGCGGCGGAGGCCGTCCGGGTCCGGATCGACCCGCCCGACATCGGCTGAACAGGCCGCACCGACCCGGTGCGCCCGGAACCGCGGCCGAACGCCGAAACCCCCGGTGGGGCGACCCGTACGGTCGTCCCACCGGGGGCGGACTCAGGCGTGACGCGCCGGAGCGGCCGGCCGTCGGGTGTCGGCGTCCCGGCGGCGGGACGCCGCTCAGCCGTTGCGCGGACCCGGGAAGGCGGGGGCGGGGGAGCGGGGAGCCTCTCCGAGCCCCCGTACGGGAACGCCCCCGGCCGCGGCGGCGGCCTGGACCTCCTCGCGCACCGGCTGCGGCGGCATCGACCGGGCCGCCGGGACGGTCGGCAGCGGCCCCAGGGTCCGGGTGGTCGTCCCCTCGGCCAGCGGCTCCGCGGACTCGGCGGACTGCGCCCGCCGGGCCCCGTAACGGCGGTGCACGGCCTGCTTGGTGACACCGAGCGCGGAACCGACCGCGTCCCACGAGAAGCCGAGCGAGCGGTCGAAGTCCACCGCCGCGGTGACCAGCGTCTCGACGCTGTCCCGCAGCTCCTGGGCGAGCCGGACGGTCGGCGCGGGCGCCCGGCCGTAGACGACGAAGCCGGTGGAGGGACCCGACCGGCGCGGGCGGTACACGTTGCCGAGCTGGGCGGTGAGCGTACGCAGGGCATCCACCTGCCGGCGAACCCGCTCGATGTCCCTTACCAGGAGGTGCAGGCTGGCCCGGGCTTGAGCGTCGTGGGTGGCGTGGTCGGCCATGAAGAAGCCTCTCGAACCGGTGCTGAAGGGCGGATCGGGCCGCAGACACCGTTCGCACGCGGCCCGTTTTGGTCAATCTCTCTTGACCAACGCGCCACCCGTCGCCCAGGTCACGCTGTGGGGGCGTGTCGGCATATGCGAGGGGCGCGCGCATGTGCGTACGCCCCCTCAACACCACAGGTGGGCGGCCCGACCGTCGCCCCATAGACTGGTGCGCTGCTGACAGCCGAGATAGCGAGGTAGTCCCCCAGTGAAGCTCGTCTTCGCAGGCACCCCCGAGGTCGCCGTACCCGCCCTGGACGCCCTGATCGCCTCCGGGCGGCACGAGGTCGCCGCCGTCATCACCCGGCCCGACGCACCGGCCGGCCGCGGCCGCCGCCTCGTCGCCAGCCCGGTCGCCGAACGCGCCGAGGAGGCGGGCATCGAGGTGCTCAAGCCCGCCCGCCCCCGCGACCCCGACTTCCAGGCCCGGCTGCGCGAGATCGCCCCGGACTGCTGCCCGGTCGTCGCCTACGGGGCCCTGCTCCCGAAGAGCGCCCTCGACATCCCGAAGCACGGCTGGGTGAACCTGCACTTCTCGCTGCTGCCCGCCTGGCGCGGAGCCGCGCCCGTCCAGCAGTCGATCATCGCGGGCGACCAGGTCACCGGCGCCTCCACCTTCCGTATCGAGGAGGGCCTGGACACCGGCCCCGTCTACGGCATCCTCACCGAGGAGATCCGGCCCACCGACACCAGCGGCGACCTGCTCACCCGGCTCGCCTTCGCCGGGTCCGGACTCCTCGCCGCCACCATGGACGGCATCGAGGACGGCACCCTGCGCGCCGTCGAACAGCCCCACGACGGCATCTCCCACGCGCCCAAGATCACCGTGGAGGACGCCCGGATCGACTGGACCGCCCCCGCGATGCGCGCCGACCGCCTGGTGCGCGGCTGCACCCCGGCCCCGGGCGCGTGGACCGTCTTCCGCGGGGAACGGCTCAAGCTGATCTCGCTGGGCCTGGTGCCCGACCGCACGGACCTGGAGCCGGGCGCGCTGGCCCCCGCCAAGAACAACGTGTACGCGGGCACCGGCTCGCACGCCGTGGAACTGCTGTGGGTGCAGCCGCAGGGCAAGAAGCCGATGCGGGCCGCCGACTGGGCCCGCGGGGTGCGGATCGCTCCCGGCGAGCGGCTCGGCGGAGCCGACGTAGGCTGATCGGTGGAGGCGTCCGAGCACGGACGCCCCCGCCACGGCGCGCCGGCCGCGGACCCGCAAGCCCCGCGAGGCCGGCACGGCTCGCGAAGCCGGCGAAGCCCGCAGGGCCGGCACGGCTCGCAAGACCGGCGAAGCCCGCAAGGACCGCAGGACTCGTAGCACCTGAAGCACCTGAAGCACCTGAAGCACCTGAAGCACCCGAAGTACTCGTAGCACTCGTAACCCCGGAGCACCTTTCACGTGAGCGATCAGCCCCGTCAGCCCCGTCGCAAGCCCGCCCCCGCGGGCGCGGGTGGCAAGCAGGCCAAGCCGTACCGCCGGCCCCAGAAGGACCCCGTCCGGATGCTGGCCTTCGAGGTGCTGCGGGCGGTGGACGAGCGCGACGCCTACGCCAACCTCGTGCTGCCGCCGCTGCTCAGGAAGGCCCGCCAGGACGAGAACTTCCAGGCGCGCGACGCGGCGCTGGCCACCGAGCTGGTCTACGGGACGCTGCGCCGCCAGGGCACGTACGACGCCGTGATCAAGGCGTGCATCGACCGGCCGCTGCGGGAGGTGGACCCGCCCGTCCTGGACGTGCTCTCGCTCGGCGCCCACCAGCTGCTCGGCACCCGCATCCCCACGCACGCCGCCGTCTCGGCGAGCGTGGAACTGGCCCGGGTGGTGCTCGGGGACGGGCGCGCCAAGTTCGTGAACGCCGTCCTGCGGAAGATCGCCGCGCACGACCTGGACGCCTGGCTGGAGCGCGTCGCCCCGCCCTACGAGGACGACGCCGAGGAACACCTCGCGGTGTACCACTCACACCCCAGGTGGGTCGTCAGCGCCCTGTGGGACTCGCTGGGCGGCGGGCGCGCGGGCATCGAGGACCTGCTGGAGGCCGACAACGAACGGCCCGAGGTGACCCTGGTGGCCCGCCCGGGCCGGTCCACGCCGGAGGAACTGCTGGAGGCGGTCGGCGAGGACTCGGCCCTGCCCGGCCGCTGGTCGCCGTACGCCGTGCGGATGGCCGAGGGCGGCGAACCGGGCGCGCTGGAAGCGGTCCGCGAGGGCCGCGCGGGCGTGCAGGACGAGGGAAGCCAGCTGGTGGCCATGGCCCTCGCGGCCGTACCGGTCGAGGGCCGCGACGAGCGGTGGCTCGACGGCTGCGCGGGCCCGGGCGGCAAGGCGGCGCTGCTCGCGGCGCTCGCGGCGCAGCGCGGGGCGTTCCTGCTGGCCTCGGAGAAGCAGCCGCACCGGGCCCGGCTCGTGGAGCGCTCGCTCGCGGGCAACCCGGGCCCGTACCAGGTCATCGCGGCCGACGGCACCCGCCCGGCATGGCTGCCGGGCTCCTTCGACCGCGTCCTGATGGACGTCCCGTGCTCGGGCCTGGGCGCGCTGCGCCGCCGCCCGGAGGCCCGCTGGCGCCGCCGTCCGGAGGACCTGGAAGGCTTCGCGCCGCTCCAGCGAGGGCTGCTGCGCGAGGCGCTGTCGGCGGTGCGCGTGGGCGGCATCGTCGGCTACGCGACGTGCTCGCCGCACCTGGCGGAGACCCGGGTCGTCGTGGACGACGTCCTGAAGGGCCGCGGCGCGGGCGCGTCGCCGGTGTCCGCGGAACTGATCGACGCGAGGCCCTTCATGTCGGGCGTCCCGGCCCTGGGCGACGGCCCGGACGTCCAGCTGTGGCCCCACCTGCACGGCACGGACGCGATGTACCTGGCGCTGCTGAGGCGGACGGCGTAGCGGGAGCGACGGCTGAGCCCGAGTGACACCTGGGCGGCCGGGGTCGGGAGGTACGGCGTGGGCTCCGGCGCGCGGGCCCGGCTGGGCGGTGGCTCCGGCGTGCGGGAGCCGGACGGGCGGGGTCGGTTGGTGGGGCGGTGCTCCGGAGGGGCTGTTCCGCTGGGGCGGTGGCCAGAGTGGCGTATGGGGGTTTCCCGTCAGTCTCATCGTCTCTCCGTGTCGGGCCGGTCCCTCAAGGGCGCTCGTTCCTCGCGTCGCTTCGCGATGGCCTTCGGCCACCCTTGACCGACCGTCCCGCCCCGGAAATCCGAAGACTGCCGAGAAGCCCCCAAAAGAACGAGCCGGTCCAGGCTCTAAGGGACGGGGTAGTCGGAGATGCCCTGCCCGGTCGGGGGTGGGGACGACCGACAGGCGGGGCCCATGGCAGCGGCCTGCCGGGTCGGGTGAGGCGCGCCACATCGCTACGCGCTCCCCATCTCTCAGCGTCTCCAGTCCGTCTTGGGCTGGACATAGGCCGCCCACGGTCTCAATCCGACACTCGACCTGCGTCCGACGACCGGCCGGGGCTGGGCATAAGCCGCCCACGACCCCGGTCCCCCCCGTCGACGCGCGTCCGACGGCCGTCCGGGGCCGGGCACAAGCCGCCCACCACCCCTTCGCTTCTCCCAGACTGCGACCGACGGCCGATTTCGTGCTGAAGAGAGCTGCTGAGAGAGACTGACGGCCGGTACCTCGCCTATTCCGTCGTGGAACCGGGTCAGTGAGACCACGACACCACAAACCCACCCCCAAACAGGGGTAATTGGGGCAAGCTGGCGGCCTTCTGGGCTCCCCACATGCGCTGACCTGTATCCACGACGAAATAGCCGCAGTCCCACGTCTTTTCACCCCGGGCGACGGCCAGACGCAGCCAAAGAGGAACGTCCGAGCGTCCTGGGCGGCCTATGGCCAGCCGCAGACGGTCGTCGGCCGCCGTCAGGGAGAAGCGCGTGGATGGTGGGCGGCCTATGTCCAGCCCTGGACGGTCGTCGGACGCAGGTCGCGGGTGGGATCAGGGCCTTGGGCGGCCTATGTCCAGCCGAGGACGGTCGTCGGACGCTGAGAGGTGGGGAGCGCGTAGCGATGTGGTGCGCTACCCCCGGTCCGGGCCGGGGTCTGGATGGGCCCCGCCTCGGGAACGTCCCTACCCCCGTCCGGGCAGGGGGTCTCTGACTACCCCGTCCCTTAGAGCCTGGACCGGCTCGTTCTTTTGGGGGCTTCTCGGCAGTCTTCGGATTTCCGGGGCGGGACGGTCGGTCAAGGGTGGCCGCAAGGCCATCGCGAAGCGACGCGACGAAGGAGCGCCCTTGAGGGACCGGCCCGACACGGAGAGACGATGAGACTGACGGGAAACCCCCATACACATCACTGACCGCCGCCCGAGCGGCTCCCGCCCTCTGGTGCTCCTGCCGAGCTTTCTGGCTCCGGTCGGGTTGCTTCGGCGTACCGCAACTGCTGCCGTGCGTCCCGGTTCCGGCCGTGCGGCTGCCGCCGTGCGTCCCGGCTTCGGTCGGCCGGTTGCCGCCATGGGAGCCCCCGCCGCGTCACCCGGCCCGGCCCCGGCTTCCGTCGCGTCCTCCACGCCGCCCCGCGGCGCCAGGGTGCGGCCGGATCCTGTTCCCCCGGGGCGCTTTCGTACCACCGGGTCCCGGCTGTACCGGGCCCGGTCGTTCCGTCCTGCCCCGGGTGGGGAGACTTGCGGGGTCGTGGCCGGAACCCGGTGGGGGCATGGCAGGCTTGGGGCATGGCCGCTCAGATTTATCCCAGCATCCTGTCCGCCGACTTCGCCCGACTCGCCGAGGAGGCGAAGGCCGTCGAGGGGGCCGACTGGCTGCATGTCGACGTCATGGACAACCACTTCGTCCCGAACCTGACCCTCGGTATGCCGATCGTGGAATCCCTGAGCAGGGCCACGGACATCCCGCTGGACCTCCACCTGATGATCGAGAACCCGGACCGCTGGGCTCCCCAGTACGTGGAGGCCGGCGCGGGTTCGGTCACCTTCCACGCCGAGGCCGCCGCCGCGCCCGTGCGGCTCGCGCGGGAGATCCGGGCCAAGGGGGCGCGCGCCTCGATGGCGCTCAAGCCCGCGACGCCGATCGAACAGTACGAGGACATCCTCCCCGAGCTCGACATGCTGCTGATCATGACGGTCGAGCCGGGCTTCGGCGGCCAGCCCTTTCTCGACATCATGCTCCCGAAGATCCGCCGTACCCGGGAGCTGATCGCCAAGCACGGTCTGGAGCTGTGGCTCCAGGTCGACGGCGGGGTCTCGGCCTCGACCATCGAGCGGTGTGCCGAGGCCGGCGCGGACGTCTTCGTGGCGGGCAGCGCGGTCTACGGGGCGGTCGACCCGGCCGCCGCCGTGCGTACGCTGCGTGAGCAGGCGGGTACGGCGATCGCGGCCGCGCCGTGGGCTTGCGACCACTGAACCAAGGGTTGATGAACAGCTCGGTGAACGGGAGCTGTCCAGGCTGATCAACGGCCGTCGGATCTGACAGGATGAACGGCGAGTCGAGAGTGTGAACAGCAGTGAGGAGAACGCGGTGTCTGCAATGTCGGCGGGACGGTCAGCCCTGCGGATGGGACCCGCGGAGCTGGTGCAGGCGGCGGCCATGGCGCGCCGCTTCTACCTGGAGGGCAAGTCCAAGATCCAGATCGCCGAGGAGTTCGGCGTGAGCCGCTTCAAGGTGGCCAGGGTCCTGGAGACCGCCCTCGAACGTGACCTCGTACGGATCGAGATCCGGGTTCCGGCCGAGCTCGATGCCGAGCGGTCGGACGCGCTCCGGGCCCGGTACGGGCTCCGGCACGCCGTCGTCGTGGAGTCGCCCGCCGACGCCACCGAGGACGCGCCCGACCCGGAGAACCTGGGCGCGGTCGCCGCCGATCTGCTGGGCGAGCTGGTCAACGAGGGCGACGTACTGGGCCTGGCGTGGGGGCGGTCGACCATTCACATGGCCGCCTCGCTGCACAGGCTGCCGCAGTGCACCGTGGTGCAGCTGACCGGCGTGTACGACGCGGGGACCGCTGAGCGCGGTTCGGTCGAGGCCGTACGCCGGGCCGCCCAGGTCTCGGGCGGTGACGCGCACCCGATCTACGCGCCGATGCTGCTGCCCGATCCGGCGACCGCGGCCGCGCTGCGCAGCCAGACGGGGATCGCGCGGGCCTTCGAGTACTTCGACAAGGTGACGGTCGCGGCCGTGTCGATCGGTTCGTGGGAGCCGGGCATCTCGACCGTGCACGACATGCTGACCGACGAGGAGCGGGAGCACTACGCCTCGCTGGGTGTGGCGGCGGAGATGTCCGCGCATCTGTTCGACTCCGAGGGGCGTCGTGTCGGCCGGGACCTCGGTGAGCGGTGCATCACCGTGGAGGCGGACCGCCTGCGGCGGATCCCCGAGGTCGTGGCGATCGCGGGCGGGCTGCGCAAGGCCTCCGCGATCGGGGCCGTACTGAGGTCGGGGCTGGTGACCAGTCTCGTCACGGACACGGCGGTCGCCGACTACCTCCTCACTGAGTCGGCCCCAGGGCTGCGTCCGGCGTTGGACCGGGCCGACCCGGACGACTGATGCGGTCTGACCGGGCCTGACGGGCGTCGGCGGCCGTTGTCGTGGCCGCCGGTGCGGATGGTGCTGGAATTGAGATCCGAACGGCGGGCCGCGCGGCGGCCCGCTGGGCGCATACTGGTTCCAATGACAAAGTCAGCAGTACCTCGCCGCCATTTGCCGTCCAGCCCGTTCAAGGCCCCCGTGGAACAGCCCATCCGGCAGTTCAACGTCGGCGACCGGGTTACTCACGACGAGCACGGCCTCGGCCGTGTCGTCGGAATCGAGGAGGGGATCGCTGTTCTCGTCGACTTCGGTTCGGTCCAGAAGCGAATCCTGAGTCCCTACACCAAGATGGCCGCCCTCTGAGGCCAGCAGGCGATTCGCTAGCGAATCGGATATTTGGCACGATCGGTGCATGATCTTTCGGAACGTGCCCCGATCGTTGCTGCGTTTGCTGGGGGCCCTGTTCCTGTGTGCCGCGCTGGTCGGTGCGGTGGGTTGCGGCGGGCAGCAGCCCGTGCCTTCCGCCGCCGCCAGCGCGAGTGTCTCCGCCGTCCCGGAGTGGGCGAAGGGGATGCGCACCGTACGGGCCGACGGGCTGCCGCAGCAGGCCCGTGACGTGCTGGCGCTCATCGACAAGGGCGGGCCGTACGCCTACCGGCAGGACGGCACGGTCTTCGGGAACTTCGAGAAGGTCCTGCCCAGGCAGAAGCGTGGCTACTACCACGAGTACACCGTGCGGACGCCGGGAGAGCGTGATCGCGGAGCCCGGCGGATCGTGACGGGTGAGGGTGGGGAGTTCTTCTACACGGACGACCACTACGACACCTTCAAGGCGGTTCTCCGATGAGCCTGGACCCGCAGCCGCTCGCCCCGGCACTGGAGGCCGCCGCAGCCGCGGGCCGTACGGTCGTACGGCTGGACCTGAGCGGTGTACGGGGCAAGGCCGAGCTGATGCGGCGGTGCGGGGATGCCTTGCGGCTGCCGGAGTGGGTCGGCGGGAACTGGGACGCGCTGGCCGATGCGCTGCGGGACCTGTCGTGGGTGCCGGGTGCGGGTGCGGGTGCGGGTGCCGGTGCGGGTCCCGGTGCCGGGGGGTGGCTGTTGGCCGTCAGCCAGTGGCGTGGGTACGCCGGGGCGCGGCCGGGGGAGTGGGAGACGTTCGTCGAGGTGCTGGAGGAAGCGGTGGGCTTCTGGCGGGAGCCGGGGCCGGAGCCGGGGCCGGAGCTGGTGGTGGTGCTGGCCGACACCGACACCGGGCCCGGGCCGGTTGCCGGGGCTCCGCCCCGGACCCCGCGCCTCAAACGCCGGCGGGGCTGAAGTATCGGGGCTCCGCCCCGGACCCCGCGCCTCAAACGCCGGCGGGGCTGGTCGTGTGCGGCGGGGCTGAAGAATCGGGGCTCCGCCCCCGGCCCCGCGCCTCAAGCGCCGGCGGGGCTGGTCGTGTGCGGCGGGGCTGGTTGTGGCGGCGGGGGCGGGCCGGGGGCTCGCCCCCGCTTGGGTCAGGGCTTGGGAGGGGTCGGGATCCAGGGTGGGGTCTGGCCCCAGGACCAGACCGGGATCTTGGCCGCGTCGACCGGGGGCGGGTTGGGGCCCGAGTAGATCAGGGCCATGCGGGTGCCCCACTCGATGTAGTAGGCGAACACTCCGCGGAATTCCGGGTCCGTCGGGAGGCCGACCTCGTCGGCCGTGTCCATCAGCAGGTCCACCCAGCGGCGGCGCTGCCGCTCGGTGATCGCCCGGCCCAGGTGCTTGGTGGCCATGTGCTGGTGGCCGCCGTGGTGGGCGGTGTAGTCCGCGGGGCCGCCGAAGACCTCCGACAGCCAGACCGCGACGTGCTGCGGGTGTTCCGAGTCCATGCCGGCGAAGACCGGGGCCAGGATCTCGTCCTGCAGGGCGTGGGTGTAGAAGGCGTCCGTGAGGCGGCTCATCGCCTCCGCTCCGCCCATCCACTCGTAGATGGTGGGTGTGGTGCTCATCGTTCTCAGGCGGCCTTTCCCGTGCCCACGACGCCCGTCACGAGGTAGTGCTGCATCTCCTCGATGGCCGTCACGTACGGACGGATCGCGTTGAAGAACGCCGGGAAGTGCTCGCCCTTGCGGAAGCCGCCCAGGTGGTCCTCGATCGAGGTCCAGCGGATCCGGAGGATGTAGCGCTCCTTCTCCTCCTCGCAGCGGGCCAGTTCGTAGTCGATGCACTGGGGCGAAGCGGCCAGGGACTCGGCGGCCCGGGCGTACGCGTCCTCGAAGGCCGACTGGTCGTCCAATGCGATCCGGTAGCGGATGTATTCGACGGTGGTGGTCATGGGTGCGTGCCTCTCCCTGGGTGTAGGTCGTCGCCAGCCTTACGCGATCACGCGCCGCCGTGGGGCGAAATCGTCATTCGGACTCCGACTTCATGGAGTCGGTCGGTTCGGAGACGTCGGGGCCCTGGTTGCGGACCCGCTGGACCTCGTCCAGGGAGTCGCGCAGCTCGGTCAGCCACTCGTCCGTGTTGCGGCCGACGAGCCGCACGCACCAGGCGAGGGCGTCGGCCCGGCTGCGGGCCACGCCGCCGGCCACCAGGGTGTCGAGGACCTGGCGTTCGGACTGGCGCAGGCGGGTCATCACCGGGACGGCGAGGTGGGTGAAGAGGGTCGTCTCCTCACCCACCCGCACGCCCCAGGCGACCTTCCGGCGGTAGAGCTCCTCGGCCTCGCGGGCCACCTCGATGCGCTGTTCGCGGGTGCGTTCGCGGAACTCCTTGACCGTTTCGGCCGCCGGTACGACGCCGACGACCGTGATCTCCTCGCGGTCGAGGGTGACCGAGTCCAGGGACTCGTAGACATCGACCGGCAGGCGCTCGGCGAACCACGCGCGGAGCTGTTCGCTCTGTTCGGCTGTAATCATGTAATCAACGTTGCATCCGTTGTGGCCTTGATCGCAAGGCTCGCGCTGTTCGCTCTCAGCCCATCGAGCGGTAGCGGTGGATCAGGGAGACGGCCATCGCCCCCTCGCCCACGCCCGAGGCGACCCGTTTCACCGAGTGGGCGCGGACGTCGCCCGCCGCGAAGACGCCGGGGACGCTCGTCTCCAGGGGGTAGGGGGCGCGCTCCAGGCTCCACTCGGCCGGGAGTTCGCCGCCGTTCGAGATCAGGTCCGAGCCGGTGAGGACGAAGCCGTACTCGTCCCGTTCGACGACGCCCGCGAGCCAGTCGGTGTGCGGGCGGGCGCCGATGAAGGTGAACATGAAGCGGGCCGGGATCTCGGTGTCCCCGCCCGTGTCCGCGTCGTGGAGGGTGAGGCGTTCGAGGTGTTCCTCGCCGTCCAGCCGGACCACCGTCGTGCGGACCTTCACCTCGATGTTCGGGGTGCGGTCGATCTCGTCGATCAGGTACCGGGACATGCTCGCGTCCAGCGAGGCCGCGCGGACCAGGATCGTCACGCGGGCGGCGTACTTGGCGAAGTGCACCGCCGCCTGGCCCGCGGAATTGGCCCCGCCGACGATGAACACGTGCTGCGAGATGCAGGCCGAGCTCTCCGTGGTGGCCGCGCCGTAGTAGAGGCCGGCCCCCTCGAAGCGGTCCGCCCCGGGGGCGTCGAGGCGGTTGTACGAGACCCCGGTGGCCAGCAGGACGGTCTCGGCGGAGATCTCCGTGCCGTCCGCCAGGGTCAGGATCTTGGCCGGGTCGTCCCGGGTCAGCGAGACGACCTCCACCGGGTGCAGGATCTCGGCGCCGAACCGGGAGGCCTGGATGGTGGCCCGGCGGGTCAGGTCGCCGCCCGAGAGGCCCGAGGGGAAGCCGAGGTAGTTCTCGATCAGGCTGGAGGTGCCCGCCTGGCCGCCCGGGGCGCGGGAGTCCAGCATGAGGGTGGAGAGGCCCTCCGAGGCCGAGTAGACGCCGGCCGCCAGACCCGCCGGGCCCGCACCGACGATGACGCACTCGTAGTGCGGCCGGGAGGCGGTGGTGGCCAGGCCCAGGCGCTGGGCGAGCTGGGTGTCGGTCGGGGACGAGAGCACCGAACCGTCCGGGAAGCGGACGAGGGGGAGCGCCGCGTCGGGCTGGGCGGCGATCAGGGTCAGCGCCTCGGGGTCCCGCTCGACGTTGAGGAAGCGGAACGGCTGGCCGTTGCGGGTGAAGAAGTCCCGGACGGCGTGGGTGCCGGGGGAGACCAGGTGGCCGGCGACGATGATCCCGTCGTACGCCGGACGGTAGGTGGCCAGCCAGTCCGACAGCAGGTCGTCGAGGACAGGGAAGAGCCGCTCGTGCGGCGGGTCCCAGGGCTTGAGCAGGTAGTAGTCCAGCCGGACCCGGTTGATGGCGGTGATCGCGGCGTCGGTCTCCGCGTAGGCCGTCAGCAGGACGCGGCGGGCGTCCGGGAAGCGGCTGACCGCCTCCAGCAGGAACTCGACGCCGGTCACGTCCGGCATGCGCTGGTCCACGAGGAACAGCGCCGGGTCGTGGCCGCGTTCGTCGAGCGAGTCCAGGATCTTCAGGGCGTCGGCGGCCGAGGAGGCGCCGAGCACCCGGTACCGGTCGCCGTAGGCGCTGCGCAGGTCGCGGCGGACGGCGCGCAGCACCTGAGGGTCGTCGTCGACGGCGAGGATGACGGGCTTCCTGTGCTCCGCGCGTTCGGCGGCCGCGGCCGTCGAGGTGGCGGAGGCCGTCGAGGTGGCGGTGGTCGCGGCGGAACTCTCCCGGGCCGCGCTCATGCCGGGTCCAGCATCAGCTGGTCGGCGTAGCACCAGGCCCAGTCCTCGCCGGGCTCGTGGGAGGCCGCGATCGCGTGCTCGGTGGTCCGGTAGTGCCGGGTGGCGTGACGGTTCCTCGACGAGTCGCAGCATCCGACGTGCCCGCAACTGAGGCACATCCGCAGGTGCACCCAGGTGTCGCCGGCGATGAGGCACTCCTCGCAGCCCACGGCCGTGGGTTTCACCGGACGTATCTGATCGATGTGTGTGCACAACAGGTCCATCGTCATCGTCCCCGTCCCTCTCCTCGTGCTCTTGCCCGTGCTGTCGCCCGCGCTGTCGCCCGTTCGACGCGGCTCGTACGCCCGTGATTCACGGCGCGTCCAGACCATAGGGCGGAGCCACCGGAACGGTTCATCGATTCGGCCGAAGTCAGGTAGTCCTGAAGCTACTTCCTGATGTCGCCGACGACTTCCTGAGGTGCCGCCACGACCTGTCCCGCTACCTCACGAAGTCGCATACCAGCGCTTTGACGAAGCCCCTGGGCGCGGCCAGTGTGGGGGACGCCAACGACAACAGGCGGCGCCTGGAGGAATACGTGAGCAGAAAGATTCTGGTCATTGTCTCCGAACACGGTTACTGGGCCGAGGAACTGATAGGCCCCGTGTCGAAGTTCGACGAGCGGGGCTACGAGGTCATATTCGCCACGCCGACCGGAAAGCGTGCACACGCTCTTCCGCCGAGCCTCGACGCGAACTACATCGATCCCCCGCTGGGGCGCTCGGTCACCACCGAGGAGAACGCCCGGCTGGGGCGGGAGTTCGAGCAGTCGAGCCGGCTGGACTCGCCGCTCGACATCGAGGCGTGGGTCCCCGAGCGTCCGTACACGAGCGACGAGGGCTACCTGCACAAGCTGGAGCAGTACCACCGCGATCTCGACAAACTCGACGCCGACATCGCCGGGTACGACGCGGTCCTCATCGTCGGCGGCAGCGGCCCGATCGTCGACCTCGCCAACAACGAGCGCGTGCACGCCCTGATCCTGGCCTTCGAGAAGGCCGGCAAGGTCGTCGCCGCCGAGTGCTACGGCGTCGCCTGCCTGGCCTTCGCCCGGGACTGGGGCGACCGCAGGAGCATCATCCGGGGCAAGCACGTGACCGGCCACTGCAAGGAGTACGACTACAAGGACGGCACCGGATTCCTCGGTACCGACTTCAACATGGGGCCGCCGCCGTATCCGCTGGAGTACATCCTGCGCGACGCGACGGGCCCGCGCGGCGCGTACCACGGGAATTTCGGCAAGCCGGTGTCGGTCATCGTCGATTTCCCCTTCGTCACCGGACGTTCCACCCCCGACTCCTATCTCACGGGGCAGAAGATCGTGGAAGTCCTGGAGGACGGTCTCACCCGATACGGCTGGTGATCCCGGAGGGTGCAGGGAAATCGGAGAGTCGAGGGGGAATTCATGGAAGCCACTCCCGGACGGGAAAGGCTGATCGAGCAGTTCAAGGCCGACGGTCTGCATGTGATGTTCGGAAATCCGGGGACGGTGGAACAGGGATTCCTCGACGCGGTGGACGCGGCGGCGGACTTCCACTACGTCCTCGCCCTCCAGGAGACCGTGGCCGCCGGCATCGCCGACGGGTACGCCCGGGCGACCGGCGGCGCGGCCCTGCTCCAGCTGCACTCCGGAGTCGGCCTGGGCAACGGCATCGGCATGCTCTACCAGTCGCTGCGCGGCCACACCCCGCTCGTCGTGGTCGCCGGTGACGCCGGGGTGCGCTACGACGCCATGGACGCGCAGATGGCGTGCGATCTGGTGGCGATGGCCAGGCCGGTGACCAAGTACGCGACCCGGGTCACCGACCCGCGGTCCCTGCTCCGTACCGTCCGGCGGGCCGTGAAGATCGCGCTCACCCCGCCCCGGGGGCCCGTGTTCGTGGCGCTGCCCATGGACGTGCTGGACGAGCTCAACTCCGAGCCCGTCCTGCCCTCCACGGAGGTGTTGACCGACGTGTCGCCCTCACCGGCCTCGGTGGGGCGGGCGGCCGAGCTGCTCGCCTCCGCCGAGCGGCCGATCGTCCTGGTCGGGGACGGGGTCGCGCTCTCCGGGGCGCAGCACGAGCTGGTCGCCGTCGCCGAGCTGCTGGGCGCCGACGTGTACGAGGTCGACTCGTCCGAGGTGAACATCGCGGCCTCGCACCCGCTGCGCCGCGGCCAGACCGGGCACATGTTCGGCCCGCACAGCAAGGAGATCGTCGGGGACGCGGACGGGGTGCTGATCGTCGGCACCTATGTCTTCCCGGAGGTGTTCCCCGAGCTGGACAGCCCGTTCCGGGCGGGCGCCAAGGTCGTCCACATCGACCTCAACGCCTACGAGATCGCCAAGAACCACCCGGTGGACCTGGGCCTGGCCGCGGACCCCAGGCAGGCGCTGCGCGCGCTGGCCGGCGTACTGGAGCGGCGCCTCGGCCCGCACCGGCGGGCCGCCGCCGCCGCGCGTCTCGACGTACGGACCCGGGAGCGCGCCCGGGAGGCCCGTACGGCGGTGGAGGACGGCACGCCGATGGCCGTCTTCCTGAAGACCCTGGCCGAGCGCACCGGCGGGGACCTGATCGTCTTCGACGAGGCGCTGACCACCTCGCCGCTGGTCACCCGGTACCTGCCGGCGGAACGGCCCGGCGACTACCACCTCACGCGGGGAGGCTCGCTCGGCGTGGGCTTCCCGGGCGCGGTCGGGGCCAAGCTGGCCCGGCCGGAGCGGCTGGTGGTGGGCTTCGCGGGCGACGGCGGGTCCATGTACACGTACCAGGCGCTGTGGACGGCGGCCCGCCACGGCATCGACGCCAAGTTCGTGGTGTGCAACAACCGCAAGTACCGGCTGCTGGACGACAACATCGCCCAGTACTGGCGGGAGCGGGACATCCCGGAGCACGGCTTCCCGGGCTCCTTCGACCTCTCCCACCCCGAGATCGACTTCGCCGGGCTGGCCCGGTCGCTCGGTGCCGGCGGGATGCGCGTGGAGAAGCCGGACGAGGCGGTCGCCGCCGTGGGCCGGATGCTGTCCCACCCCGGACCGTTCCTCGTCGACATCCAGATCTGACAGCCATCCGAACGCAAGGCCCCGTACGGACAGGAGGAGACCGCATGCCCGCCGAGCGGCAGCTGACCGAGGACGCGATCCGCAGTTTCGCCGAGAACTGGTACGTGGCGCTGGACCAGCACGTGGGTCTGGACGACGTGCTCGCCCTGATCACCGAGGACCTGGAGTTCAAGGTCCCCGAGGACACCTTCCTCGGACACGAGGGGTTCGGCCGCTGGTACGCGGCCGTCACCCACCGCTTCTTCGACGAGGTGCACACCGTCACGAAGGTGGAGCCCGTCATCGAGGGCGACCGGGCCGTCGTCCGGGTCCTCGTCAACTGGCAGGCCAAGATCTGGGACCCGCCGGCCGCCCGCAGCCAGTGGCTCGGCTTCGACGCCGACCAGACCTGGACGGTCGTGGCCGGTCCGGACGGACCGCTGATCAAGCAGTACACCGTCAACGACCTGGCGCCGATGCCCGGTTCCGGCTCGCTCTGAGCGCCGGCGAAGGAGAAGCGACGATGACCGAAGTGACACGGGAGCGGGTCGAGGCGGCCTACGCCGCCCTCGGCTCCGGCGACCGGGCGCGCATCCTGGAGTACTACTCCGAGGACCTGCGCTGGCTGGTGCCGGGCAGCCATCCGCTGGCCGGCTGGTACGAGAGCCTGGACGCCTTCCTGGAGCTGATGGGGCAGACCCACAAGCTCACGGGCGGCACCTTCCGGATGGACATCCAGGCGGTCCTCGTCGGCGAGGACTGCAGTGCCGACGTGTGCCGCAACGTGGCCCTGCGGGACGGCGCGGACGAGACGAGCACCTCCCCGTACGAGCGGATGGACTATCCGGTCTTCCACTTCATGCGGTGGCGGGGCGGCCGGATCGTCGAGGGCCGGGACGGTCTCTTCGGGGACTCGGCGACCGCCTTCAGCCAGTTCTGGGCGCCGTTCGCGCCGGACGGAACCCGCAGGGACCGATAGGGGGATGAGCGCGATGGACACGCACGAGACCCACACCGAGATCCTTCGGAAGTACTACGAGTACGCCAATGCCGGGGACTGGGACCGCTGGTGCGACCTGTTCGCCGACGACCAGGTGATGGACGAGCAGCTCGCCGGCCACATCGAGGGCCTGGAACTCCTGCGCTCGATGATGAAGGGCATGGGCACGATGTACCGGGTCTTCCGGAACGAGCCCGTTCATTTCATCGTCGACGGCGAGAAGGCCGCGGCCGTCTCGCACCTGACCGCGGTCAGCGCCTCCGGCGAGGCCATCGAGGCCGAGGTCATGAACTTCTTCCGGATCGTCGACGGAAAGATCGCCTACATGGCGAACTACCACGACACGGTCCCCTTCCAGGTGCTGGGCCAGGACTGAGGGGGACCCATGAGCGTCGAAGAGTACGACTACATCGTCGTGGGCTCCGGCACCGCCGGCAGCGTCCTGGCGGACCGGCTCTCCGAGGACCCGGAGGTCTCCGTCCTCGTCCTGGAGGCGGGCGGCGCCCGCATCCCGCCCGAGGTGGACGACCCGTCCTCCTGGTACAAGCTCCTCGGCGGGCCGGTGGACTGGGGCTACACCAGCACCCCGCAGCCCGGACTCGACGGCCGGCGTACGTACGAGCCGCGCGGCAAGGCCCCCGGCGGGAGCAGCAACCTCTACATCATGATGCACATCCGGGGCCACGCCTCGGACTTCGACAACTGGGCCTACCAGGGTGCCGCCGGCTGGTCCCACGAGGACGTACTGCCCTACTTCGCCCTGCTGGAGAGCCAGGAGGACGCCACCGCCGCCACCACGGGCACCCGCGGCAGGCAGCGGATCACCAACGCCGGGCGCCACGGCCCCAACCCGGTCTCCCGCGCCTTCATCGACGCCGCCGTCGAGCTGGGCCACCAGGAGATCGAGGACTTCAACACCGACGGCCCCCGGCGCGGCCTCTTCGGCACCGGCTGGCACCACATCGACGTGGCCGACGGGCGCCGCCAGGGCGTCCTCGCCGCCTACCTGGAGCCGGCGCTGCGGCGCCCCAACCTGACCCTGCGCACCAACGCGCAGAGCACCCGGCTGCTGTTCGGCGGGGACACCTGCACGGGCGTCGAGTACGTCCAGCTGAAGGCCCCCGCCGACGTCCCCGGCAGGACCGTCCGGGACGGCCACAGCGGCGTCGCGACGCCCGGGCTCCACACCGTACGGGCCCGCCGCGAGGTGATCGTGGCGGCCGGGGCGATCGAGTCCCCGAAGCTGCTGCTGCTCTCCGGCATCGGCCACCCCGAGCAGCTGCGCGAGCACGGCATCGGGGTCACCGCGGCCCTGCCCGGGGTCGGCGAGAACTTCCACAACCACGTCCTGACCGGGCTGATGGCCGAGGTCACCCAGGAGCTCCCGCCGGCGGCGCAGAACCTCTCGGAGAGCGCTCTATTCCTGTCCTCGCAGCCCGGGCTGCCCGCCCCCGACCTGCAGATCGCCTTCGTCCACGTGCCGTTCGACGTGATCGTCGGCCAGGACCACCCCGACACGGTGTCCATCCTGCCGGGCGTCGTACGGCCCGTCTCGCGCGGCTGGATCAAGCTGGCGAGCGCCGACCCGCTGGCCCACCCGCTGATCAACCCGAACTACCTGGGCGACCGGTGGGACCTGGAACGGATGGTGCAGGGCGTCAAGATCGCCCGGGAGATCTTCGCGACCTCCGCCTTCTCGCCCTGGTACAAGCAGGAGCTCCAGCCCGGCCCCGGCTACGCGAGCGACGAAGAGCTGCGGACCTTCGTGAGGCAGAAGGCGGAGAGCTACCACCACCAGGCCGGCTCCTGCCGCATGGGCATCGACGACCTCTCCGTCGTCGACCCCGAGCTGCGGGTGCACGGCGTACGGAACCTGCGCGTGGTCGACGCGAGCGTGATGCCCGCGGTCCCGTCCGGCAACTGCCACACCGCCATCGCGATGATCGCCGAGCGCGCGGCGGACTTCCTGAAGGGGGTCTCCCGTGTCTGACGGGGTCCTGCGCGAAGGCGCACTGTCCGGGACCCGGATCGCGGTCCTGGTCGAGAGCGACTACTACGAGCCGGAGATCTTCTACTACCAGCGCCGCTTCGCCGAGGAGGGCGCCGAGGTCGACTTCCTGACCCGGCTGTGGGGCAACGACTCCATCACCTTCACCGGACACGAGTACCGGGCGCCCTTCACCGCCACGCAGTCCCTGGAGGGGCTGAGCGACGCGGAGCTGCGCCGGTACGCGGCGCTCATCGTGCCGTCCGGCATGGTGGCCGACCGGCTGCGCTACACCGAGGACGTGGACGTCCTCGCCCCGGCGACCGAGCTGCTGCGCCGGGCCTTCGAGGAGCCGACGGTCCTCAAGGGGATCATCTGCCACGGCATGTGGCTGGCCTCCTCGATCCCGGACAAGATCCGCGGCCGCAAGGTGGTCTGCCACAACAACCTCATCGGTGACGTCCGGAACATGGGCGGCGAGTACGTCGACGAGGACGTGGTGGTCGACGGGGACCTGGTCACCGGCCGCACCGGAGCCCACCACCACCTGTTCGCCCGCCGGATCATCGAACTGATCGCGGCCGGCCGGGGCCGGGGAGCCGGCTGATGGCCGCCGGGCTGCGATGGTCCCACGTGGGCCTGAACTGCGGGGACCAGAAGACCACCGAGGAGTTCTACACCCGGTACTTCGGCTTCACCCGGGCCCGGGTGGTCGACCTCGGGGAGACGCAGATCGTGTTCCTGCGCAAGGGGGACGCGTACCTGGAGCTCTTCGCGGCCGGCGACACCGAACCGGCCCGCCCGGCGAACGGCGACGGCCCGCAGGCCCCCGGCCGGATGCGCCACCTGGCCTTCCAGACCGACAGCGTGGACGCGTTCCTGGCCGAGCTGGGGGACGCGGCGGAAGTGACCCTGGGACCAATGGACTTCGACGACTTCATCTGCGGCTGGCGGACCGTGTGGGTCCGCGATCCCGACGGGGTCGTCGTCGAGGTCAGCCAGGGATACGAGGACGACGGCTCTCACGACAAGGACGGTGCGTGACCCATGGCTGACGCCGTGACCTTCTCCTTCTCCGACACGATCGCGGGATACGTCACCCGCTTCGACTCCGGGACCCGGCTGCTGAGGCTGAAGACCTCCGACGGGCGCGAGTTCGACGTCTCACTCGCCGGTGACCCCAGCGCCGAGCTCGTCCGCAACCTCGACGAGCCCTACATCGACGCCTCCGGGCACATCGACGAGATGCTCTCGCCCGGCCGGTTCCTCTTCGTCTACGGGGTCCACTACCCGGAGAGCGGCGGGAGCTTCGACGCCAAGCGCCTGGTCTTCCTCGGCCGCGGGTCCGAGGACTACCGCTTCGAGGAGCCCAGCTGGTGGATCAAGCAGATCGAATCGCTGGCCGACTTCTACAAGCGGGCGCAGTTCGGCGACGGGCCGGTGGACTTCACCGAGTACCGCACCGAGATCCGGCTCGGCGGTGACAAGACCGCCAGCCACGTCCAGGAGACCGACACGATCTCCCGCCTGGTCTACGGCATGGCCTCGGCCTACCTGCTGACCGGCAAGGACGAGTACCTGGAGGTCGCCGAGCGCGGCACCGAGTACCTGCGCAAGCACATGCGGGTCGTGGACAGCGAGGAGGACGTGGTCTTCTGGTACCACGGCATCAGCGTCGACGGGGACAGCGAGCGCAAGCTCTTCACCTCGGAGTTCTCCGACGACTACGACGCGATCCCGATGTACGAGCAGATCTACGCGCTGGCCGGCCCCATCCAGACGTACCGGGTCACCGGTGACGTCCGGATCAAGAACGACGCGGACGCCACCATCCGGCTGTTCGACAAGTTCTTCTTCGACCCGGAGCAGGGCGGCTACTACTCGCACATCGACCCGATCCTCTTCAGCGCGGACCACGAGTCCCTCGGCGAGAACGCCGAGCGCAAGAACTGGAACTCGGTCGGCGACCACGCGCCCGCCTACCTCATCAACCTGTACCTGGCGACCGGCGTCCAGAAGTACGCCGACTTCCTCGAGTACACCTTCGACACCATCGCGGACAAGTTCCCGGACTACAAGAACAGCCCCTTCGTCCAGGAGCGCTTCTTCCGCGACTGGTCGCACGACACCGCGCACAGCTGGCAGCAGAACCGCGCGGTGGTCGGCCACAACCTGAAGATCGCCTGGAACCTGATGCGGATGAACTCGCTGAAGGCCAAGCCGGAGTACGAGCAGCTCGCCAAGAAGATCGGCGAGATCATGCCGGCGGTCGGCAGCGACGTGCAGCGCGGCGGCTGGTACGACGTCGTCGAGCGGATCAAGGGCGGCGACCAGGAGGCGTACCGGTTCGCGTGGCACGACCGCAAGGCCTGGTGGCAGCAGGAGCAGGCGATCCTCGCCTACCTCATCCTGAACGGCACGGTCGGCGGCGACGCGAACCTGCGCGAGGCCCGCCAGGCCCAGGCCTTCTACAACACCTTCTTCCTCGACCACGACGAGGGAGCCGTCTACTTCAACGTGCT
Source organism: Streptomyces spororaveus (assembly GCF_016755875.1). Classification (NCBI taxonomy): domain Bacteria; kingdom Bacillati; phylum Actinomycetota; class Actinomycetes; order Kitasatosporales; family Streptomycetaceae; genus Streptomyces; species Streptomyces spororaveus. The sequence continues at coordinate 6,842,200 of NZ_BNED01000005.1, forward strand.
CGCCAGCGGTACGCCGTACCTGCTCGGCACCGAGCGGCTCAAGGGCAGCCACTCGATGTCCATGTACCACTCGGCGGAGCTCTGCTACCTCTCCGCCGTCTACAACAACCTGCTCATCAACGGCCGGGAGATGGACTTCCACTTCCAGCCCGACCCGACGAACCTGCCCGACCGCATCCTGCGCGTCTCGCCCGACCTGCTTCCCGCCGGTTCGGTGCGGATCGCGTCCGTGGAGATCGACGAGAAGCCGTACACCGACTTCGACGCCGATGCCCTCACCGTACGGCTGCCCGACGTGCAGAGCCGGGTGAAGGTCAAGGTCCGGCTGCGTCCGGTCGCCAAGAAGTAGCGCTCAACGGGGGGCGCCCCAACCAGAGGGGAATGCAATGACTCTCAACGTCAAGGAACGCCGGAACAAGACGGGCACCGTGCTCGTCGCCACCGGCGAGATCAACAGCGAGACATCCGGCTCGCTGCTCCAGGCCCTGCTGCCGCTGGTCCGCGAGGGCAAGCCGCTGAAGATCGACCTCACGGCGGTCACCTACGTCTCCAGCGCGGGCCTGCGCACCCTGCTCGTGGTCTACCGGGAGGCGCAGCACGCCGGCGTCGCGGTCACCCTCTACGGGGTGAGCGAGGAAGTCCGGTTCGTCATGTCGGCCACCGGGTTCCTCGACTTCTTCGAGACCGGCGAGGCCGTCGCGGCGGCGGCCAAGGCCAAGGCGAAGGCCAAGGCAGCGCGATGACCGAGACCCGGTCCGAGCAGGTGCTGCGCGTCGACGCGTACCCGACCCACGAGGTGGGCGGGTACCGCGTCCGCGCCGGCAAACCGTTCCCCTTCGGGGCCAACGTGGTCCCCGGCGGGGTCAGCTTCTCCGTCTTCTCCGACCAGGCGACCACCATGACCCTGGTCATCTTCAAGCGCGGAGAACCCGAGCCGATGGCCGAACTGGAGTTCCCCGAGGAATTCCGCACCGGCAGCGTCTTCGCCATGACCGTCTTCGGCCTCGACCACGAGAACATCGAGTACGGATACCGGGCCGACGGCCCCTACGACCCGGTCACCGGCCACCGCTTCGACGCCCGGCAGGTGCTCTCCGACCCGTACGCCCGGCTGATCGCCGGCCGTGACGTGTGGGGCGTGGAGCCGGACCGCAGCCGCGGATACCAGTACCGCTCCCGCGTCTGCCTCCAGGACTTCGACTGGGGCGACGACACCCCGCTGGGCATCCCCGCCGAGGACCTCGTCGTCTACGAGACCCACGTACGCGGCTTCACCCGGCACCCCTCCTCGCAGGTCACCGCACCCGGCACCTTCGCGGGGCTGCGCGAGAAGATCCCGTACCTGAAGGAACTCGGGGTCAACTGCATCGAACTGCTGCCGGTGTTCGAGTTCGACGAGAGCGACAACCCGCGCACCAACCCGGAGACGGGCGAACAGCTCTTCGACTACTGGGGCTACAACACCGTCTCGTTCTTCGCGCCCAAGGCCGGCTACGCGGCCACCGGACGCTACGGCATGCAGGGCGACGAGTTCCGCACCCTGATCAAGGACCTGCACGCGGCCGGCATCGAGGTCATCCTCGACGTCGTCTTCAACCACACCGCCGAGGGCAACGAGCAGGGCCCGACGATCTCCTTCAAGGGGCTCGACAACGCCACGTACTACATGCTCACGCCCGAGGGGTACTACTTCAACTTCAGCGGCACCGGCAACACCGTCAACTGCAACCACCCCGTCGTGCGCAACTACGTGCTCGACTGCCTGCGCCACTGGGTCGCCGACTACCACATCGACGGCTTCCGCTTCGACCTCGCGGCCATCCTCGGCCGGGCCCTGGACGGCACCCCGCTGCCCAACCCGCCGCTGCTGGAACTGCTCGCCTACGACCCGGTCCTGCGGCACACCAAGCTCATCGCCGAGGCGTGGGACGCCGGCGGCCTCTACGAGGTCGGCAACTTCCCGGCGTACGGCCGATGGGCCGAGTGGAACGGCAAGTACCGCGACACCGTACGCAGCTTCCTCAAGGGCGACCCCGGTGTCACCGGCGAACTGGCCACCCGGATCGCCGGCTCGCCCGACCTGTACGCCACCCGCGGCACCGCGGCCTCGGTCAACTTCCTGACCGCGCACGACGGGTTCACCCTCGCCGACCTGGTCTCCTACAACGACAAGCACAACGACGCCAACGGCGAGAACAACAACGACGGTGCCAACGACAACAACAGCTGGAACTGCGGCGCCGAGGGACCCACCGACGACCCGGAGATCAACGCGCTGCGCACCCGGCAGATGAAGAACGCCCTCGCGATCCTCTTCACCAGCCAGGGCATCCCGATGCTCCTGGCCGGGGACGAGGTCGCACGCACCCAGCAGGGCAACAACAACACCTACTGCCAGGACAACGAGCTCTCCTGGTTCGACTGGGACCAGGTCGACGACAACGCCGAACTGCTTCGGTTCACACGGGAGATGATCGCCTTCCGCAAGCACCACCGCGAGCTGCGCTCCACCGCCCACCCCACCGGCCAGGTCCGCGAGCACCTGGGCCTGCCGGACATCAGCTGGCACGGGGAGCGGGCCTGGCAGCCCGACTGGTCGTCCGAGAGCCGGCTGATCGCGGTGGCCCGCTGCGGCACCGGGGACGACGACGTGGTGTACGTGGCCATGAACGCCCACTGGGAGCCGCACGACCTGGAACTGCCCGCCCTGCCGGGAGGCCGCAGCTGGCACCTGTTCGCCGACACCGGGGCCGAAGCACCGTACGACATCCGCACCCCCGGAGCCGAGCAGGAGCTGGACAACGCCGGGAAGTACCTGATCGGCCCGCGCTCGGTGGTGATCCTGGTGGGCCGCACGAACGATCCCGACGACCTCGACACGCCCTGACCGAAGGAGACCTGACATGCCGCTTTCCGTGTCCCTGAGCATCGAGGGCGACACCACCGTGATCGAACTGACGGGCGAGCTGGACGCCAAGACCGCGCCGGACTTCCACCGGACCATCGAGAAGGCCGCCGGGCACGGCACCACCACCGTCGAGATCAGGATGGCCGGCGTCGGCTACATGGCCAGCGCCGGACTGCGCTCCCTGGTCTTCGCCCAGCAGAAGGTCGCGAACGACGTCACCATCAAAGTGGTCGGAGCCATCGAGCCCGTGTCCCGGACCATCCGGACCGCGGGGCTCGACCGGAGCATCCTGCTCTCCGATGAGTGAGCACCGTGACTGACATGGTCGAACTGGCGAGGAAGTCCTGCGTGCTGGAAGTGCCCGCAACGGTGGGGGCACTGGGCGAAATCGCCGCGTTCGTACTGCGGCTGGCCGGAGCGGCGGGCTTGGACAAGGGCGCCACCTACCGACTCCGGCTGGCCGTGGACGAACTGGCCACGAACGTCGTGATGCACGGGTACCGGGGCGGCGACGGACGGATCACCGTCCGCGGCCGCTCCGGCCCGGGCGGGGTGCAGATCGTCATCGAGGACTCCGCACCCCCCTTCGACCCCGTCGAAGGCCGCCTGCCGCCCGCCCCCGGGGTCCCTCCCGAGGAGCGGCGGATCGGCGGCCTCGGCATCCACCTGGCACTGACCAGCGTGGACGAGTTCGGCTACGCGCACAGGGACGGCCGCAACACCAGCACCCTGACTGTGAAGGCTGAGGGGACGGACCCATGCCCTCCACGACCGTGATCATCCTCGACGCGTACCCGCCACCGCCGCCCGAGCTGCTCGACGCTCTGCGGACGATGGACGCGGCACTCGTCACCCGCTCCCTGACGGAGCTGCGCGAAGGCGCACTGGAACTGCTGCCCGTCGCGGACGTGCTGCTCGCCCCGGCCGAGTCCGACGGGGAGGCCGTACGGATGGCCGTACGCCGGCTGCGCCGCTGGGCCGGGGCCCCCATCGTGGTCGTCTGGACCGTGACGGAGTTCGCCGCCCTGGAGGAGCACGTACGGATCGGGCACGACTACCTCGTACCGCCCTTCCTGCCCGCCCTCGTCGGGGCCCGGCTGCACAGCTGCTCGGAGCGCGCCGGACTCGGCCGCACCCTGCGGGAGGCCGACGCCCGCGCCGAACTCATGGGCTACGAGAAGGAACTGGAGATCGGCCGGGAGATCCAGGCGGGCTTCCTGCCCGAATCGATGCCCGTCCCCGACGGCTGGGAGATCGACGTGCGGTTCCGTCCCGCCCGGCAGGTCGCCGGTGACTTCTACGACGTCTTCGAGCTCTCCCGCGGCCGCCGGCTCGCCTTCGTTGTCGCCGACGTCTGCGACAAGGGGGTCGGAGCAGCGCTGTTCATGGCGCTCATCCGCTCCCTGCTGCGGCACACCGCGCAGAACAGCGGCCTGCAGCACCTGGTCGCCGGACGCGCCGGCGGCAGCCGGCGGATCCCGGTCGTCGGCGCCACCCCGCTGCTCAACGCGGTCACCGCCACCAACGGCTACCTCACCCGCAACCACCTGCGGCAGGGCTACTTCGCCACCCTGTTCTTCGGGGTGCTCGACCCGCTCACCGGCAGCCTCGTCTACATCAACGGCGGCCACAACCCGCCCCTCCTGCTGCCCGCCGACGGCAGCCCGCCCGTCGCCCTCCACATCACCGGCCCGGCCGTCGGCATCCTGCCCGACTGCGTCTACACCCTCGGCTACGCCCAGCTCGACCCGGGCGACACCCTGTTCGCGTTCACCGACGGAGTCCCCGAGGCCCGCTGTCCGAACGGCAGCTTCCTCGGCGACGACCGGATGCTGGAACTGCTCGCCGGACCACCGGTCAGCGGCAAGGACGTGGTCGACCGGATGGACCTGGCGGTACGCGAGCACACCGGCACCGCCGAACAGCACGACGACGTCACCATGCTGGCCCTGCACCGGCCACGCGCGGCGCGGGGGCCGCGCGCGGGCGGCACCGGCACCCGGGTGGTGGCCTAGATGACCCGCACCGTCGTCGTGCACTCGCACCGCGGTGGGACGGGAAAGTCCTCGGTACTGGCGAACCTCGCGCTGCTCCTCGCGGCCGAGGGACGCCGGGTGGGGGTGGTCGACACCGATATCCAGTCACCCACCCTGGACCTGCTGTTCCGGCTGGGACCCGGCCCCTCCCTGACCGACTACCTGCTCGGCCGCTGCGAGATCGAGGCCACCGCCCAGCAGGCGGGCGCCGTTCCCGGCCAGGGGGCCCTGTACGTCGTACCGGCCCGGACCGGGACGGCCGCCCTGCGCGAGATCATGGGCGGGGGCTACGACGTGGGCCTGCTGCCGGAGGGCTTCGACCGGCTGGCCGCGCACCACGCCCTCGACGTGCTGCTGCTCGACACCCACGCCGGGCTCAACAACGAGTCGGTGACCGCCATGGCGAGCGCCGACGTACTGATGATCATGGCTCGGGCCGACCGGATCGACCTCTCCGGGGTCGAGGAGACCATCGCCCTCGCCGGTCGCCTGACCTGCCGGCGGACCCTGGTACTGAGCATGGCCCCCGAAGGCATCGACCGGGACGCGGCCCGCCGGCGCTCCGAGGCGGTCTACGGAGCGCCGCTGGCCGGAATCCTTCCCTACTCGCCGGAAATGGCGGCTCTGTACGGGGAACGCATATTTGCCGAAGCCCACCCCGACCACCCCCTGGTCGGTGAATTCCGCACCATCATCTCGGCGTTGGACGCACGTGACGAAGTATCGCGGGCCTGACGTCGTCCCCCTTACGCCCCCTGCGGGTGGCGTGTTGAATCGGCAGCGAATCCAGAACAAGGAGAGAATCATGAAGATTCTCGTCGTCATGACGGCCAAAGCCACACTGCATCTGCTCGACGGTGAACAGCACCCCTCGGGATTCTGGGCCGAGGAATTCGTCGTGCCCTTCTCGCTCTTCGAAGCGGCCGGCCACGACGTGGACGTGGCGACGATCGGAGGCAGGGCGCCGACGGTCGACCAGACGAGCGTCGACCCCCAGTTCCTCCAGTGGGTCCGTCCCCAGGGTTCGCCGGACGAGGACGCGGCCAACGCCGCCGAGTACGTCCGGGTCATCGCGAACACCCCCCAGCTGAGAGCCCCCATCGCGCTGGAGACCCTCACCGAGAAGGACATCGCGGACTACGACGGCGTGTACGTCAGCGGCGGCCACGGAGCCATCGGCGACCTGCCCAAGTCCGACGAGCTCGCCCAGATCCTGCGCTGGGTCATCGCCCAGGACAAGCCGCTCGCCACCGTGTGCCACGGCCACACCTCGCTGCTCGCGCTGCGCGACGGCGAGGGGCGCTGGCCCTTCGAGGGCTACCGGATGACGGCCTTCTCGCACAGCGAGGAACTGGTCACCAACATGGCCGGCCGGCTCCCGCTGATCCTGGAGGTCGAACTGACCCGGCTCGGCGCCCGCTACGAGAAGGCCGAAGCCATCTGGGACTCGCACGTGGTCGTCGACCGCAAGCTGACGACCGGCCAGAACCCCTACTCCTCCAAGGCCCTCGCCGAGACCTTCTTACGGCAGCTCGCGAAGGGCTAGTACCGCCCCCCGCACCCGACACCGGAAGGCAGCCATGACCAAGCGTGAGCTGAGCGGCCAGCCCCTCGCCAACCCCGGGAAACTGTTCATCGGCGGCGCCTGGGTCCCGGCCCAGGACGGCCGTACCGAACCGGACATCAGTCCCGTGGACGGGCAGGAGATCGTACCGGTGGCCCAGGCCGCCGCCGCCGACGCGGACGCGGCCGTCGCCGCCGCCCGCCACGCGTACGAGGAAGGCCCCTGGAGCAGACTCTCCGCCCAGGAGCGCGCGCTGCGGCTGAACCGGGTCGGTGAGCTCATCGAGCGCGACCTGGAGGAGATCGCCCTGCTGGAGACCGTGGACATGGGCAAGCCGTTCGCGTTCTCCAGTACGGTCGACGCCCCCATGGCCGCCCAGCTCATGCACTACTACGCCGGGGCCGTGACCCGGGTCGACGGCTCCTCGCGCGCCCCGGCCGGCGGCCAGCTCGCCTACACCCTGCGCGAACCGCTGGGCGTGGTCTGCGCCATCACCCCGTTCAACTTCCCGCTGCTGCTGTCGATGACGAAGATCGCGCCGGCGCTCGCGGCGGGCAACACGGTGGTCCACAAGCCCTCCCCGGCCACCCCGCTGACCGCCCTGAAGATCGCCGAGCTCTTCCAGGAGGCGGAGATCCCCGACGGGGTGCTGAACGTCATCACCGGTCCGGGCGTGGAACTGGGCGAGACCCTCACCGGCCACCCCGACATCGACAAGATCGCCTTCACCGGCTCCACCTCGGTCGGCCAGACGATCATCCGCAAGGCGGCCGGCACGCTGAAGAAGGTGACGATGGAACTCGGCGGCAAGTCCGCCAACATCGTCTTCGCCGACGCCGACCTCGACGCGGCCGAGGAACTGGCCTTCTTCGGCATCTACTACAACAAGGGCGAGATCTGCACCGCCGGGTCCCGGCTGCTGCTGCAGCGCCCCGTCCACGACGAGATGGTCGAACGCCTGGTTCGCCGGGCCGCCGGCCTCAAGCCCGGCGACCCGCGCGACCCGGCCACCCTCTTCGGGCCGCTGGCCCACCGCGGACAGTTCGACAAGGTCAGCTCGTACATCGAGGTCGGCGAGAAGGAAGGCGCGATCCTGCGCACCGGCGGCAGCGGCTGGACCCCCGAGGGCGCCTCCAGCCAGGGCCTGTACTTCCTGCCGACGATCTTCACCGGCGTCGACAACGGCATGCGGATCGCCCAGGAGGAGATCTTCGGCCCGGTCCTGTCGATCATCCCCTTCGACACCGAGGAGGACGCCGTACGCATCGCCAACGACAGCGCGTACGGCCTCGCCGCCGGCGTCCACACCAAGGACCTGCGGCGCGCCCACCGGGTCGCCTCGCAGATCAAGGCCGGCACGGTCTGGGTCAATTGCTACAACCAGTACGACCCGGCCGTGCCCTACGGCGGCTACAAGGCCTCCGGCTACGGACGCGAATGCGGCCCCGAGTCGCTGGAGAGCTACACCCAGACCAAGTCGGTCTGGATCGGCATGGACTGAGAGCGCTACCGAGACCGACCGAGACCTCCATTCCCGAGGAGCGGCAATGCGGACAGGCATCATCGGCACCGGGCGGATCGGCTCGACCCTGGCCAGGATCCTCGTGGCGGCAGGCCACCAGGTCGTCCTCGCCAATGCCCGGGGCCCGCAGACCCTCGGCCCCCTCGTGGCCGAGCTGGGCCGGGCGGCCTCGGCGGCGCACCCCGCCGAGGCCGCCGACCGGGCCGAACTCCTGGTGCTGATGGTGCCCTTCGAACGCGTCCGCGGCCTGCTCCCGCCGTACGCCGTGCAGGACAAGGTGCTGGTGGACGCCACGAACGCGTTCGGCGGGACCGGCACCCCCGCCGACCTCGGCGGGCGCGGCTCCAGCGACCTGGTCGCCGAGTGGTACCCGGACGCCCAGATCGTGAAATCCCTGAACACCATGCATTTCGAAACCCTCGCCGTCGCCGGCACCGCGCCCGGAGAGCGCCTGGCACATTTCACCGCGGGCGACGACGTGAAAGCCAAGGAAATCGTCGCGGGAATCATCACGGATCTGGGATTCGCACCCGTGGACACCGGCCCGTTGCACTCCGGAGGAATTCTCCAACAGCCCGGCGGGCCCCTTTTCAACCGGCCGCTCACGGAAGCGCAGGCGCTGGCATGGATATCACACTGAATGTGAACGGAAGACCCGAGCAGTTCTCGGCGCAGCCGAACGAACTGCTCGTGGAACGGCTCCGCGACGGCCTCGGGCTGACCGGCACCAAGGTCGGCTGCGACACCGGCCAGTGCGGCACCTGCGTCGTCCGCCTCGACGGCAGGTCCGTCAAGAGCTGCCTGGTCCTGACCGCCTCCGCCGCCGGCGGCGAGGTGGCCACCATCGAGGGCGAGACCACCCGCGGCGGTGAACTGTCCGGCCTCCAGGAGGCACTGCGCCAGGAGCACGGCACCCAGTGCGGCTTCTGCACCCCCGGCATGGTCATGGCCCTCGGTGAACTCGTCGAGAACACCGCGGACCGCGAGGCGCCGACCGAGCCCGAGATCCGCGAGTGGCTCACCGGCAACCTGTGCCGCTGCACCGGCTACCACAGCGTCGTACGGGGTGTGCAGCGCGCCTGCGCGACCGCCCGCTCCGCCGCCGGACAGGAGGTGTGAGGGACATGACCGCAGTGACGGGGGAGGCCCCGGCCACGGGGAGCGGCGTCCTCGGACAGCCGCTGGACAGCCGCGAGGATCCGCAGCTGCTGCGCGGCGAGGCCACGTACGTGGCGGACATCGACCTGCCGGGCACCGCCCACATGGCCATCCTGGGCAGCCCGGTGGCGCACGCGAGGATCCTGTCCATCGAGACCAAGGCCGCCGAGCAGCTGCCCGGCGTGCTCAAGGTGGCCACCGCCGCCGACTTCACCGACGTCATGCCGCTGCCCTGCATCTGGATCCCCGGCGGCGTCGAGAGCCACTTCCCGCCCCACCCCTACGGACTTCCCGGCGCCCGCCCGGTCCTCACCGGCGACACCGTCCGGCACGTGGGCGACCCCATCGCCGTGGTCGTCGCCGAGACCCCGCGCCAGGCCACCGCGGCGCTCGCCGCGATCTCCGTCGAGTACGAGCCGCTGCCCGTGGTCACCCGCGCCGACGAGGCGCTCGCCGAGGGCGCGCCCCAGCTGCACGAGGCCGTCCCCGGGAACCTGAACGCGTACTGGACCTGCGGCGACAAGGACCGTACCGACGCGGCCATCGCCGCAGCCGAGGTCACCGTCGAGCTCGACCTGGTCAACCAGCGCACCATCAACAGCCCCATCGAGCCGCGCGGCGCGGTCGGCGACTACAACCCCGTCACCGGCGAGTACACGCTCTACGCCACCACGCAGGGCCCGCACAACCACCGCTTCCTGCTCTCCGCACTGGTCCTCGGCATCCCCTTCAACAAGCTCCGGGTGATCGCCCCGACCGTCGGCGGCAGCTTCGGCACCAAGGGGTACCTGTACCCCGACATGCCCCTGGTGCTGCTGCTGTCCAAGGCGCTCGGCCGCCCCGTGAAGTGGGTGGACACCCGCACCGGGCTGATGAACTCCACCGTCCAGGGCCGCGACCACCGCCAGCACGTGACGCTCGCCGGCACCCGCGACGGCCGGATCACCGCCGTGCGCTGCACCAGCTACGCCAACCTCGGCGCGTACCCCTCCACGATCGGCCCCGGTGTCGCCACCGCCCTGATGGGCCGCTCCATCAGCGGCATGTACGACATCGACGCCGCCTTCTGCGAGGTCTACGCCGCCTTCACCAACACCGTCCCGCTCGGCGCCCAGCGCGGCAGCGGGCGGGCCGAGGCCGCCTTCCTCATGGAGCGCCTCGTCGACCGGTACGCCGGCGAGATCGGCATGGACCCGGCGGCCGTCCGCCGCAAGAACCTGGTGCCGAAGGAGAAGTTCCCGTACGACAACGGCCTCGGCTGGACCTACGACTCCGGGGACTACCGGCTGAACTTCGACAAGGCCGTCGAGCTGTCGGGCTACGCCGACATGCCCGCCCGCAAGGCCGAGGCCCGCACCCGCGGCAAGCGCCTCGGGGTCGGCCTCGCCACCTACGTCGCGATCTGCGGCGTCGGCCCCTCCACCCGGATGTCCCAGGAGGGCATGCTCGGCGGCACCTGGGAGAGCGCGAACATCCGCGTCCACCCGACCGGCGAGGTCACCGTCATCGTGGGCTCCGCCTCCACGGGCCAGAGCCACGGCACGGTCTTCGCACAGGTCGCCGCCGACGAGCTCGGCATCGACCCGGACACCGTCCAGGTCCTGGAGGGCGACACCCAGAAGGCCCCGTACGGGCAGGGCACCTACGGTTCCCGCTCCTACAGCATGGCCGCGCCCGCCGTCGCCCTCACCGCCCGCAAGATCAAGAGCAAGCTGATCCGGGCCGGCGCCGTCTTCCTGGGGATCCCCGAGGACAAGGTGGTCTACGCGGGCGGCGGCGTCCACGAAGAGGGCAACGAACAGAACGCCAAGACCTTCGCCGAGCTGGCGATGTCCATGTGGTACGGCTGGGGGCTGCCCGCGGAGATCGAGCCCGCGCTCGACGAGACCACCCACTTCGACCCGCCGGAGTTCAACTACCCGTTCGGGACGCATGTCGCCGTCGTCGAGATCGACGAACTGACCGGCGAGACGGAGGTGGTGGCCTACACCGCCGTCGACGACGCCGGCCACATCGGCAACCCCAAGATCGTCCTCGGCCAGATCGAGGGCAGCATCACGCACGGCCTGGGCCAGGCGCTGATGGAGGCCGCCGTCTACGACGAACAGGGCCTGCTCATCAGCTCCGACCTGACCACCTACGCCCTGCCGCGCGCCGCCGACGTGCCGTTCTTCACGCTCGACAAGACCGTCACGCCCAGCCCGAACAACCCGCTCGGCGCCAAGGGCGCCGGCGAGATCGCCACCGTCCCGCCCGCCGCCGCCGTCGTCAACGCCGTCGTCGACGCCCTCGCCGACCTGGGCGTCCAGCACATCGACATGCCCCTCACACCCGAGAAGGTCTGGCGCCGCCTGAGAGGGGAAGCGCAGTGATCCTCACCGAGTTCGACTACGTCCGGCCCGCCGGCCTCGACGAGGCACTGACCCTGCTGTCCGGGACGCGCGGCGCCCGGGTCCTGGCCGGAGGCCAGAGCCTGCTGCCCGACCTGCGCGCGGGAGCCGACCGCGCCGCGCTGCTGGTCGACATCCGGCAGCTGGCGGAGCTGCGCGGCGTCACGCGCACGCCCGACGGCACCCGGCTGCGGATCGGGGCCCTGACCACGCTCGCCGAGCTCGCCGCCGACCCGCTGGTGCTCGGGCAGGCCCCGGAGCTGGCCGCCGCGGCCCGCGCCAACGGCGACCCCCAGGTCCGCAACCTCGGTACCGTCGGCGGCAACCTCGTCGCCACCGGGCGGGCCACCGACCTGCCCGTCGCCGCCATGGCCGCCGACGCCGTGGCCGAACTGGCCGGCCCCGGCGGGCGGTCCACCGTACCGGCCGAGGAGCTCGCGGCCGGACCCGTACCCGCCGGTACGGTCCTCACCGCACTGCTGGTGCCCGCCGCCGGGCCGGCCGCCGCCTTCGAGAAGACCGCCGACCGGGCCACCCGCTACCCGGTCTGCGCCACAGCCGTACGCGTCACCCCCGGCGGGCCGCGCATCGCCGTCACCGGGGCCACCTCCCGCGCACTGCGGCTGCGCGGCGTCGAGGACCGGCTGCGCGGGGGTCCGTACGGCACGGAGGCCGTGCTCGCGGCCTTCCGCGCCGAACCCAGGGAGCTCTTCGTCCCCGGGCGCGGCACCTCGGCCGAGTACCTCGGTCATCTCGTGGGGGTCCTCACGGCACGAGCCTTGCAGAGGGCCGAGCAGGCTCTCGCCCGATAGCCCGAGACGTGCACGCCACGGGGCCCGCCGCGGGCCCCATCACGGGGGAGTTGAGTGACGCAGTGGCCGACACATCCGAGACGACCACGGGGGTAACCGTGCACCCAGCCGCGCCCGCGGCCAGTGCGCCAAGAGGCTCCGGCTTCTGGGTGGTGGGCGCGGTCCTGGTCCTGCTGATGCTCTCCTCCTCCGTGCCCTCCGCCCTCTACGTGCTCTACCAGCAGGAGTGGGGGCTGTCCTCCGGCACCATCACGGTCGTCTTCGCCCTGTACGCGGTCACCGTGCTGGCCGGGCTCCTGCTGTTCGGCTCGCTCTCCGACACCCTGGGCCGGCGCCCGGTCCTGGGCGGTGCGCTGATCCTGGCCATGGTCTCGATGGTCCTGTTCGCCGGGGCCCAGGGCCTCGGACTGCTGCTGGCCGCCCGCGCCGTCCAGGGGCTCGCCGTGGGCCTGGCCACCGGGGCGATGGGCGCGGCGCTGCTGGAGCTCAGCCCCGCGTCCAGACCCGCCCTCGGCGCCCAGGTCAACAGCGCGGGCCCCACCGTGGGCATCGGGCTCGGCGGGCTCGGGGCCGGACTCCTCGTCCAGTTCGCGCCCGCGCCGACCGTGCTGAGCTACCTGCTGCTGGTCGGCGCGTTCGCCGTGACCCTGGTGGGCGTGGTCCGGATGCGGGAGAGCGCTCCCGGCGCCGGCGGCCGCTTCCGGGTGGTCCCGCACCGGATCCGGGTACCGGCGGACGCCCGGGGCCGCTTCACCGTCCTCGTCCTGACCATCGTCGCCGTCTGGTCGGTGGGCGGCTTCTACCTCTCCCTCGGCCCGCACCTGGCGCTGTCGCTGCTGGAGTCCACCAACTACCTCGTCGGCGGGGCCACGGTCGCCCTGCTCGCGGGCGCCGCCACCGCCGCCCAGCTGATGCTCGGCCGCACCGAGGCGCTGCGCACCGCCGTGCTCGGCCTGTTCGGCCTCCTCGCCGGACTCGGGCTGGTGCTGCTCGCGCTGGGGATCCGCTCGGCGGCCGTTTTCCTCGTGGCCACGGCCGTCCTCGGCAGCGGCTGGGGGGCCGCCTTCCTCGGTTCCTTCCGCGCGCTGAGCACCCTCGCGCAGCCGGCGCACCGCGGCGAACTGACCGCCGCCGTATACGTCTTCGCGTACCTCGCGATGAGCGTGCCGGCGGTCCTCGCCGGGATGCTCACCAACATCCACGGGTTGCACCGGACTTCGGTCGGCTTCATGGCCGCGGTGGCCGGCGTGTGCGCGCTGGCCCTGCTGGCCACCCTGCGACTGGCCGCCCGTACCCGGGCCGAGGGGAGGACCGCGTGAGCGCGGCGGACATGACGGGCCCACGACTGCGGTCGGCCCTGCGCGGACTGGAGATCTTCGCCGGGATCACCGAGGAGCAGCTGGACTGGCTGGTCTCGGTGTCCGAGCCCCGGATCCTGGCCGACGGCGACGTCCTCTTCCGGGACGGCGAGGAGGCCACCGGCTTCCACGTCCTGCTCTCCGGCGGGCTGGTCGTCACCAAGGTCGTCGACGGCCGGGAGGAGGTGCTCACCCGGCACTCGACCGAGGAGGAGAGCGCCGCCGCCGAGGAGCACGACGGCAAGCCGTCCGCCGCGCACCGGTTCACCGGCGAACTGCCCCTGCTGACCGACGGCTCCTACGTGGCCACCGCGGCCGCCAGCGGCCCGTCGACCACGGTGGTGGCCTACCCGAAGCCGGTCTTCTTCGAGATGCTCACCCGCTGCCACGGCGTGGCCGCCGTGCTGATCCCGGTACTGGCCTGGCGGATCAAGTCCTCCGAGGTGCAGGCCCGCAAGCGGGCCACCGTGGAGGCGCTCGGCACCCTGGCCGCCGGGCTCGCCCACGAGCTGAACAACCCGGCGGCGGCCGTGGCGCGGGCCGCGCAGGAGCTGGCCCCCGCCCTGGACCGGCTCACGCGTACCGCCCAGGCCTGGGGCGCGGCCGCCTCGGGCGCGGAGCGCTCGCTGCTCGACCGGCTCGCCGACGAGTTGGACAAGCTGCCGCCGCCGGCGGCCACCGACCCGTTCGCCCAGGCCGACGCCGAGGAGGAGATCGCCGACTGGGCCGAGGAGGCGGGTACCGAACGGCCGGGCCTGCTCGGATCCGGGGTCGCGGACCTCGGACTCGATCTGGCCTGGCTGCTGGAGCGGCTGGAAGGCGTGGGAGAGCCGGCCCTGGCCCCGGCCCTGGACCACCTGGCGGCGCTGCTGGAGATCCGCTCGCTCGCGGCGGAGCTCCGGGCCGCGGGCCCCAGGATCTCCCAGCTCGTCTCCGCCACCCGCGATTACGCCAACCTCGACCGGGCGCCCGAACAGCGCTTCCGGGTGACCGAGGGGCTGGAGAACACGCTGGTCGTCCTGCGTGCCAAGCTCGCCGGCATCAGCATCGTGCGTGAGTACGAGCCCGGACTGCCCGAACTGACGGGCTATCCGAGCGAGTTGAACCAGGTGTGGACCAACCTGGTCGACAACGCGGCCGAGGCCATGGAGGGCTCCGGCGTCCTGACCCTGCGCGCCCGTGCCGAGGGCGTCTGCATGGTCGTGGAGATCGCCGACACCGGCCGCGGCATCCCGGCGGAATCCCTGCCGCGGATCTTCGAACCCTTCTACACCACCAAGGACGTGGGCAAGGGCACGGGCCTGGGGCTGCACCTCAGCTACCGCATCGTGACCCAGCGCCACCACGGGTCGATCGCCGCGCGCTCGCGCCCCGGCGAGACGCGGATGGTCGTTCGGCTGCCGTTCGCCGGCAGTGCCCAGTCCTGTGCCCCACCTGCGACAACACCCGAAACGGCACCCATCGTGGGGACCTCTCCCAGTTGAAACGGAGTCGACATGGCCAAGTACGACATCTCCAAGCTGCACCCGGTGTTCGTCCGTCAGATGGAGGCGCTGGCCGCCCTGGACATCGAGGCGGTGATGAAGAACTACACCGACGACGCCGTGCTGCTGCGCTTCGAGGGGGTCTCGGTGGGGATCGAAGCCGTTCGCGAGACGTTCACCGGCTATCTCACGGTGAAGCCCACGCTCGTGGAACTCCAGGAGTACATCGAGACCGAAGACACCATCTTCTACCGGGCGATCATGAACCTGAACGGTGAACCGGAGCACGCGTTCGGGACACTTGTCGTCCGCGATGGCCGAATCTGGCGCCAGACAGCCGGATTCGGCGGCTGACGGCCGAAATCTGGGTAGCGTGTGCGGGGAGGGCGCCGCCGCGCCCTCCCCGTATGTGTGGCCCGGCACGTGCGCGCGAGCCGCATATATGCAGGAAATGGCAAAGGGGAGGCAATGGAAAACGAAACCGGGCGGATCGAGGCATTCAGTGACGGTGTATTCGCCGTCATCATCACGATCCTTGTTCTGGAATTAAAGGTTCCGGAAGAAACCGGGTCCGACTTCTGGCACGGAGTCCGGGAACAGTGGCCCCATTACGCCGCCTACGTCGTGAGTTTCCTCATCATCGGCGTGATGTGGGTGAACCACCACACCATCTTCAGTCACCTCAGGAGGGTGGACCGCCCCCTGTTGTTCCTGAATCTCCTGGTGCTGATGGTGGTATCGGTGGTCCCCTACACCACCAATGTCCTCGCCGAACACCTCATGGAGGAAGGCGGCTCCGCCAACGCGGCAGCGGTCCTCTACAGCGGCGTCACCGTGGCCTACGCCCTGGCGTTCCTGGCCTTCTGGTGGTACGTCACCCGGGTCGGCCACCTCTTCCACGAGCAGGTCGACAAGGAGGGCGCACGCGCCACGCGGGTGCGCTTCGGCCTCGGTGCCATCGCGTACCCCCTCACCGTGCTCCTGGCCTTCTACTCCGCACCACTCACACTTGTCGCCCACTTCCTGATCGCGATCTACTATGCGGCGAACCAGATCCCCATCCCCCTCGTGGTAGAGGAAGAGCGGCTCGAAACTGCCAGCGACCTCAGGAAGTAGCCGCCAGGGCCTACGGCCGTTCTGCACGGTCAAGTAGGGTATTGGATCTAGCTGGTCGCGGGGGAGGCCCAGATGGCTCGCGTAGTTCTTCCGGAGGATTCCACGACGGAAATCTCCGAATTGATCGACGTACTGATCTCTCTGCTCTTCGAATCATTACCCCGGCGGGACCAGCGAAACTGGGCCCGCGTTTATCTGAACGGCCTGGTGCGAACCACCGGGAAGAAAACAATTCGTAACATCGCCGGAACAGGGGCCAGTTCCGTCGAGCAGAGCCTGCAGCAGTTCATCAGCAAGTCCCCCTGGGACTGGACCCCGGTCCGCCGCTCCCTCGCCCAGCACCTCGAACGCACCGCACAGCGCCCGCTGGCCTGGGTGCTCCAGCCCATGGTCATAGAGAAGGCGGGGGACCGCTCCGTCGGCGTCGGCCGGCAGTTCGTCCCCCAGCTCGGCCGCACCGCCAACTGCCAGCAGGCGAGCGGAATCTGGCTCGCCTCCAGCGAGGCCAGCTTCCCGGTCGAATGGACCCTCACCCTCCCCGGGCCCTGGACCAGCGAACTCCTGCGCCGCCGCCGGGCCGGCATCCCCGACACGGCCCGCTCCCTCACCCCCGCCCAGGACGCCGTACACGCCGTCCAGCGGATGGCCGCAAGCTGGCAACTCCAGCGCAGGCCCGTGGTGATGGAGGTCGCCAACTGCGATCTCCCGCAGAGCATCGAGTCCTTCACCCTCCAGGACATCCCCTTCGTCTTCAAGGTCGACGGCTCGCTGCCCGTCTCCTTCGGCGGTGCCGGCCGGTACAAACCCGGGCCGCACACCGCCCCCGCCCGTGAACTCATCGACTCCCTGCGCTCCCAGCGCCGCGTCGTCGAATGGACCCGGCACGGCCGGGCCGAGGGCGCGGTCACCCTGCTCACCTCGGCCTCGATCTTCGCCACCCCCTGCGAGGACCGCCCCGTGCCCGCGCCGCCCACCCCGCTGCTGCTGGTCGGAGCCTGGACCGAAACCGCGCTGCTGCCCTCCGAGTTCTGGATCACCAACATCGGGGACCGGCCGCTCGCCCAGCTCTTCCTGCTCGCCAAACTGACCGACCGCGTCTCCCTCGACTTCGCCGAGACCTGCGAACCCGTGGGCATCCGGGACTTCGAGGGCCGCTCCTTCCGTGGCTGGCACCACCACGCCACCCTCGCCAGCGTGGCCCACGCCGCGAAACTCCTCGGCGCGCGCCCGCGGCTGCCCGACGGATACCCCGGACCCACCCGGTCGGCCGCCGTGACCGCGGCACCGCCCAGACAGGCCACGGCCCGGCCGGCGACCCCGGCCCTCCTGCCGCCCCGCCCGCACCTGCCCGGACAGACCCCGCACCTGCCCGGACAGACCCCGCGCCGCGAGTACATCCGCTGATGCTCGACATCGCCGAAGAGCTACGCGCGTGGTGCGCCGCGCAGCGCGAGTTCGCACTGGCCACCGTCGTCGCCGTCAGTGGGAGCGCTCCCCGCGGCCCCGGCGCCTCCCTCGCCGTCGACGCCAAGGGCACCGCGCTCGGCTCCATCTCCGGAGGGTGCGTCGAGTCCGCCGTGCACGAGCTGTGCCTCGACGCCCTCGCCTCCGGCGAAGGCGGCCTGCACCGCTTCGGCTACAGCGACGACGACGCCTTCGCCGTAGGCCTGACCTGCGGTGGAGTCCTCGACGTCCTGGTCACCCCGGTGCGCGGCCGCGACCCGGTCCGGCCCGTCCTCGGCTCGGTGCTCGACGCCGCCGCCACCGGGACCCGGGCCGCCCTCGCCCGGGTCGTGCGCGGACCGGCGCCCCAACTGGGCCGGGCGCTGGCCGTCCACGCCGACGGCTCCTACGAGGGCGGGCTGGCCGGCGGCCCCGACCTGGACCGGGCCGCCGCCCGGCAGGTACGGGCGCTGCTGCTGGCCGGGCGCACCGGCACCGCCGAGCTCGGGACGGCCGGCGGGCTCTGCGGGCAGCCCCTGACCCTGCTCGTCGAATCGGCCGCCGAACCGCCCCGGCTGCTCGTCTACGGAGCCATCGACTTCGCCGCCGCCCTCGCCCGGATCGGCGCCTTCCTCGGCCACCGGGTCACCGTGTGCGACGCCCGGCCCGTCTTCGCGACCCCGGCCCGCTTCCCCGACGCCGACGAGGTGGTCGTCGACTGGCCGCACCGCCACCTGGCCGCCGAATGGGCCGCGGGCCGACTGGACCCCCGTACCGCGGTCTGCGTCCTCACCCACGACGCCAAGTTCGACGTACCGCTGCTGGAACTGGCCCTGCGGCTGCCCCTGGGCTACGTCGGGGCCATGGGATCGCGGCGCACCCACGCCGAACGCGAGAGACGGTTGCGGGCCGAGGGCGTCACGGACTCCGCCCTGGCCCGCTTGCGCTCACCCATCGGACTCGACCTCGGCGGCGCCACCCCGGAGGAGACCGCGCTGGCCATCGCCGCCGAGTTCACGGCCGTCCGGCACGGCGGATCGGTGCTCCCGCTGGCCCGGCGCCACGGCCCCGTCCACCGCCGGAGCCGGCCCGCCGGGACCAAGGTCCCGTAGGAAAAGACCACCCGGCCCGGTATGTCCTGGACGATCAGCCCGGACGGCGTGAACGCCAGGCCGTGGGAGAATGAAGTACGTGCGTTTCCCCGGCTGTCCTGCCGGGGCGTAGACGGATCCTTCGATCGACTGGGATGTTCAGCACGTGCGTTTCCTCAATGACCTGAAGCCGCCGTACGACCTGACGTACGACGATGTGTTCATGGTGCCGAGCCGCTCCGCGGTCGGTTCCCGTCAGGGTGTCGACCTGTCCTCGCCCGACGGAACCGGCACCACCATTCCCCTCGTCGTGGCCAACATGACCGCCATCGCGGGCCGCCGGATGGCCGAGACGGTCGCCCGCCGCGGCGGAATCGTCGTCATCCCGCAGGACATCCCGATCGAGATCGTCACCGATGTCATCTCCTGGGTGAAGACCCGCCACCTCGTGCTCGACACCCCGATCACGCTGGCGCCCACCCAGACGGTCGCCGACGCGCTGTCCCTGCTGCCCAAGCGCGCCCACGGCGCCGGTGTCGTCGTCGACGCCGAGGGCCGCCCGGTCGGCGTCGTCACCGACCACGACCTGACCGGTGTCGACCGCTTCACCCAGCTCTCCGAGGTCATGTCGAAGGAGCTGCTGCTCATCGACGCCGACATGGACGCCCGCGAGGCCTTCAACCAGCTCGACGCCGGCCACCGCAAGATGGCCCCGGCCGTCGACAAGGACGGCAAGCTCGTCGGCATCCTCACCCGCAAGGGCGCCCTGCGCGCGACGCTCTACACCCCGGCCACCGACGCGAACGGCAAGCTGCGCATCGCGGCCGCCGTCGGCATCAACGGCGACTTCGTGGCCAAGGCCAAGCAGCTGCTCGACGCGGGCGTGGACACGCTCGTCATCGACACGGCGCACGGCCACCAGGAGTCGATGATCAACGCGATCAAGGCCATCCGCGCCCTGGACCCGCAGGTCCCGATCGTGGCGGGCAACATCGTCGCCGCCGAGGGCGTCAAGGACCTCATCGACGCCGGCGCGGACATCATCAAGGTCGGTGTGGGCCCCGGCGCCATGTGCACCACCCGCATGATGACCGGCGTGGGCCGCCCGCAGTTCTCCGCGGTGCTGGAGTGCGCGGCCGAGGCGAAGAAGTACGGCAAGCACGTGTGGGCCGACGGCGGTGTCCGTCACCCGCGCGACGTGGCGATGGCGCTGGCCGCCGGCGCGTCCAACGTGATGATCGGCTCCTGGTTCGCCGGTACGTACGAGTCCCCGGGCGACCTCCAGCAGTCCGCCGACGGCCGCCTGTACAAGGAGTCCTTCGGCATGGCCTCCGCCCGCGCGGTGCAGAACCGCACGAGCGAGGAGTCGGCCTACGACCGTGCCCGCAAGGGCCTGTTCGAGGAGGGCATCTCCACCTCGCGCATGTTCCTCGACCCGGCCCGCCCGGGTGTCGAGGACCTGATCGACTCGATCATCGCGGGCGTCCGCTCCTCGTGCACCTACGCCGGTGCCGGCTCCCTCGCGGAGTTCGAGGAGAAGGCCGTGGTCGGCATCCAGTCCGCCGCCGGTTACGCCGAGGGCAAGCCGCTGCACGCCAGCTGGAGCTAGTTCCTCCCGTCGTCCGTGGCCCCGGACCGTTCCCTGGCGGACGGTCCGGGGCCACGTGCGTCTCCGCACGCTCGCGCCGCGGCCCGTTCTGCACGGGCCGAGCGTCAGGCCGGAGCCCGGGTGAGCTTGGCGGCCACGGCGTCGAGGACCCAGTCCAGCCCGGTGGTGAAGGACGACTCGGCGTCCACGTCCGCGCCGTCGTACACGGCCTTGCTCAGCGCCGGGAAGCGGCCCGTGGCCAGCATGCTCGTCATGTACGGGCCACGGGCACGCTGCCAGTCCTGCTTGGACAGGCCCGTGACCCGCTCGGCCCGCAGGTTCGCGATCTCGCGCCTGATCGCACCGGTGCAGTAGGCGCCGACCGTCTCCACGGCGCGCATGGCGGTGTCGATGCCGGCGAGGCCGTCGAAGGCGGCCAGCGTGGCCTCGGCCACGGCGAGCCCGTTCGGGCCCAGGGACGGACGGCCGCCGAGCAGGTCGGCCAGCCATTCGTGCCGGAGCGCGGTCCGCCGGGTGCCGTGGGCGAGGAGCCGCAGCGCCTCCCGCCAGTCGCCGGGCCGCTCTTCGGGGAGGATCTCGGCCTGGACCTCGTCCACCATGAGGTCGAACAGCTCCTCCTTGGTGGCGATGTACCCGTACAGCCGCATCGGGCCGGCGTTCAGCCGGGCGGCGACCTTGCGCAGCGACACCGCCTCCAGCCCGCCCTCGTCGGCCAGCGCGACCGCGGCGGCGACGATCCGCTCCCGGTCGAGCGGCACGGGGCGAGTCGGCGGCTCCGGCCGGTCCCAGACAGTCATGCGCACACCGTACCTCTTGCGGTGCGCCGTATCGAGAAAATACAGTGTATCGACATGAGACATCGCATCGCCGTGGTCGGGAGCGGCCCGGCCGGCCTCACCTTCGCCCGCGTCCTGCACCGGCACGGACACCCCGTCACCGTCCTCGAACGCGATACCGCCCCCGACGCCCGTCCCCCGGGCGGCACTCTGGACCTGCACGAGGGGCTGGGCCAGCTCGCACTGGACAAGGCGGGGCTGCTGGCACAGTTCCAGGCGCTGTCCCGCCCCGAGGGGCAGGCCATGCGCATCCTGGACACGGACGGCACCGTCCTGCGCGACTGGCGGCCCCGTCCGGACGACCGGGCCCATCCCGAGATCGACCGGGGGCAGCTCCGCGACCTGCTGCTCGGCCCTCTCGACGTCCGATGGGGGCGGGGTGTGACGCGGGTGGCGCCGGGGACCCGGGACGGCGTACCGGTCCATTTCACGGACGGACGGCAGGAGACGTTCGACCTCGTGGTCGGCGCGGACGGCGCCTGGTCCCGGACCCGCCCCGCCGTCTCGCCGGTGACACCGCACTACACCGGCGTCACCCTGGTCGAGACCTCCCTGGCCGACGTCGACACCCGCCACCCCGGCCTCGCCCGCCTGATCGGCGACGGTTCCCTGGCCGTGTACGGCGTGAACCGAGCCCTCGTCGCCCAGCGCGGCAGCGGCGGCCACGTCAAGGTCTACGCCCAGTTCCGCGCACCGCTGGACCGGGACGCGAACCGGGACCCGGCCGACGCCGAGGCCGTGCGATCGAGCCTGCTCGCCCTGTTCGACGGCTGGGCCGCTCCGGTCCTCGACCTCCTCCGCCACGGCACCGCTTTCGCCCGCCGCCCCCTCCACGTCCTGCCCGTGTCCCACACCTGGCCGCACGTCCGCGGGGTGACGCTGCTGGGCGACGCCGCCCATCTGATGCCCCCGCTGGGGGCGGGCGCGAACCTCGCGATGCTGGAGGGCGCCGAACTCGCCGAGGCCGTCGCCGCCGCCGGCCCCGGAGACCTGGACGGCGCGGTCCGCGCCTTCGAGGAACGGATGTGGGCACGGGCCGGCCGGTGGGCGAGGATCACGGCGGACGGTCTGGAACGCCTCGTGAGCCCGGATCCCGCCGAAGCCCTCGCCCTCTTCGACGAGGTCCAGTCGTCCTGACCGCCGAGCGCGGGACCCGCCACACCGGGCGCGGGACCACCGCCCGCCGACGGGCCTTCAGGGCCGCGGAGCCCGGTGGCCCGACGGGGAACTGTGCACGCCCACGCGGTACTTGGGGATGCGCAGGGTGACCTTCATGCCGGCCCCGACGCCCGTCTCCATCACCGGACCGTACTCGTCCCCGTACACCTGCCGGATCCGCTCGTCGACATTGGGCAGCCCGATCCCGGAGGAACCGCCATGCTCCCCGGCCAGGATCCGGCGCAGCAGGGCCGGATCCATCCCGACCCCGTTGTCCTCCACGGTGATCACCGCCTCCGCACCCGCGTCCCGGGCCGTGATCGTGATCCGGCACTCCTCGGTGGAGTCCTCCAGCCCGTGCTTGACGGCGTTCTCCACCAGGGGCTGCAGGCACAGGAAGGGCAGCGCCACCGGCAGCACCTCCGGCGCCACCTGCAGGGTCACCTTCAGCCGGTCGCCGAACCGGGCACCGGCCAGCGCCAGATACTGCTGCACCGACCGCAACTCGTCGGCGAGCGTGGTGAAATCGCCGTGCCGCCGGAAGGAGTACCGGGTGAAGTCCGCGAACTCCAGCAGCAGCTCCCGGGCCCGCTCCGGATCGGTCCGGACGAACGAGGCTATCGCCGCCAGGGAGTTGAAGATGAAATGCGGGGAGATCTGCGCCCGCAGCGCCTTGATCTCCGCCTCCATCAACCGCGTCCGCGACCGGTCCAGCTCGGACAGCTCCAGCTGCACGGACACCCACCGCGCGACCTCCGTCGCGGCCCGCACCAGCACCGCCGACTCCCGCGAGCCGTAGGCCACCAGCGCGCCCAGCATCCCGTCCTCGCCGGTGAGCGGGGCCACCACCGCCCACTTCAGCGGACAGTCGGGCCGCTGGCACTCGGTCCGCACGCTCTGGCTGCGCCCCGACGCCAGCATCACCGCCACCCGGGCCATGGCCCGGCGCTGATGATGGTCGGCGCCCGGACCGTCCCAGGCCAGCACCGACTCCCGGTCGGTGAGACACAGCGCCTCCGTCCCCAGCAGCGACCGCAGCCGCCGGGCGGCCTTGCGGGCGGCGTCCTCGGTCAGCCCGGCCCGCAGCGGGGGAGCGGCCAGCGAAGCCGTGTGCAGGGTGTGGAAGGTGGCCCGCTCCACCGGCGTCCCCAGGTCCATACCGGCCGCCCGCTCCCCGGAGCGGGCGTGCCGGCGCCCTGCCGCCCAACCCGCGCCCACCAGCAGCACCGCGGCCGCCACCACCAGCACGGCCACCACCGCCGGTGCCACCCCGCTCACCGCGGACCCCCGGCCCGCTCCCCGGCCACGACCTCCGGCAGGTGCAGCCGGGCCAGCGTGGCCGCCGTCCCCGCCGGGACCCGCGACCGGGTGGCCAGCGACACCGCCACCATCGTCAGGAACCCGAGCGGCACCGACCACGCCGCCGGCCACGCCAGCAGCGTGTGCGTCCAGCCCGGCGGCGCCAGATCCGCCCTCGTCGCCAGCACCGCGCCCAGCGCCGCCCCGCCCCCCGTGACCAGCCCGGCCACCGCACCCGGCGGGGTCAGCCCGCGCCACCAGATGCCCAGCACCAGCAGCGGACAGAACGAGGACGCGGACACGGCGAAGGCCAGGCCCACCGCGTCCGCCACCGGCACCTGCGTCGCCGCAGCGCTCCCGGCCAGCGGCACCAGGATCGCCACGACCGCCGCCGAGCGGAAGCTGCGCACCCCGCGCGCCGGCAGCACGTCCTGGTGCAGCACCCCGGCCACCGCCATGGTCAGCCCCGACGCCGTCGACAGGAACGCCGCGAAGGCACCCCCGGCCAGCAGCGCACCCAGCAGCTCGCCCAGCACCCCGCCGAGCATCCGCCCGGGCAGCACCAGCACCGCCGCGTCCGCGTCGCCGGTCAGGGCGAGCTCGGGGGTGTAGATCCGGCCCAGGGCCCCGTACACCGGCGGCAGCAGGTAGAAGACGCCGACCAGCGCGAGCACGACCAGCGTGGTGCGCCGGGCGGTCCGCCCGTCCGGGCTGGTGTAGAACCGCACCGCGACGTGCGGCAGGCCCATCGTGCCGAGGAAGGTCGCCAGGATCAGCCCGTAGGTGGCGTACAGCCGGTACGCGCGCCCGCCCGAGGTCGGCACCGACGAGGTGGACACACCGGGTCGCGCCTCGGCCCGGGTGTCCGGAACGGGCGTGTCCGGATCGAACTCCAGCCGCGCGTGCGCCCGTACGGAATGCTCACCGGCGGCCAGGGTCAGCGGCGCCGACACGTAGCCGCGCCCGTCCACCTGCCCGGTCACCGTCACCGGCAGCGGACGCGCCACCGACAGCCGCACGTCCTGCGCGACCGTCACCGAGGTGTGCTCCCGGAAGACGGCCGGCGCGTCGAAGGTGGCCCGTGGCGCCCCGTCCCCGACCCAGGCCCCGATCAGGAAGAACGCCGGAACCAGCAGGGCCGTGAGCTTCAGCCAGTACTGGAAGGCCTGCACGAAGGTGACCGAGCGCATCCCGCCGCACGCCACCGCCACCGTCACCACGAACGCGACGACCAGCCCGCCGACCCAGTACGGGGCTCCGGTCAGGATCTCCAGCGTCAGCCCGGCCCCCTGCAACTGCGGCAGCAGGTACAGCCAGCCGACCCCGACCACGAACAGCACCGCGATACGGCGCACCACCCGCGACTCCAGCCGCGCCTGCGCGAAGTCGGGCAGCGTGTACGCGCCGGACCGGCGCAGCGGGGCCGCCACCAGGACCAGCAGCACCACATAGCCGGCGGTGTAGCCCACCGGGTACCAGAGCATCTCGGGCCCCTGGAGCAGCACCAGCCCCGCGACGCCCAGGAAGGACGCGGCGGACAGGTACTCGCCGCTGATGGCCGCTGCGTTCAGGCGGGGCCCCACGGTGCGCGAGGCGACGTAGAAGTCGGAGGTGGTCCGGGACATCCGCAGGCCCAGCGCGCCGACCAGGACCGTGACCAGGACGACGACGGCGACCGCGGTCAGCGCGTACGTCTGGTTCACCGGGCGGTCCTTCGGGCAGGGGAGGAGTGTCCGGAGTCTACGCACGCCCCTGACCGGGCGACAGGCACGATTCGGACCCGCCCGAGCCGTCGGATCCGCCGCGCCGGACCGCCCCGTCAGACGGCCGGGTCGCGGTGCTCCGCGCAGTCGCGCAGGGCGATCTCCAGCTCCACGTACGACTCCTCCGCGCGCCGGAACGCCAGCGTCAGGGCCGCCTCCGCACGCGGCGGCACCTGCTCGCGGACCCCCTCACGGGCCTCGTACAGGATGTCGGCCCAGCGGGCGGCCGCACTGCGCAGCCGGGCCAGCAGCACCTCGGCCTCGGCGGGCCCGGCGGGCCGGGCCCGGGGCAGCCCGCTCAGGGCGTCGACCAGCGCCTGGATCTCGGACATCTCGCTCCTCCCGCGCCGGAAGATCCACGATAAGAGAGGGGTGCGGGCGGCGACGCCCGAACGGACGGCGGTGCGGCCGACGGTTCCGGCGGATCGCCGTACGCCCCTCCCGGCGCGACGAACGGCGCTCCCGAGCGCCGGACGGTCAGGGGCGAAGGCCCCGAACGCCCCCGTCGACGCTGCCGACTTGGCGGCCCGGGGGCGGCCCGACGGTGCCCGGGAAGCGGCCGGTTTCAGCCGGCCGCCTGCCGCATCAGCAGATCCCGCAGCTCCCGCGCGTGCCTGCGGCTCACCTGGAGCTCCGCGGACCCGACCCGGACGCTGGTGGTCCCGGCCTCCAGCCGGAGCTCGTCGATCCGCGCCAGCGCCACCAGATGACGGCGGTGGATCCGTACGAAACCGCGCGCCGCCCAGCGCTCCTCCAGCGTGGACACGGGGATGCGGACCAGGTGGCTGCCCTCGTCGGTGTGCAGGCGGGCGTAGTCGCCCTGCGCCTCCACGTAGGAGATGTCCGCGATCGCCACGAAGCGGGTCACCCCGCCCAGTTCGACGGCGATCTGCTCCGGCCCGCGGTCGGCGACGGTGACCCCGGCGGCCGGCCGTCTCGGCCCCGCCGCGGTGCCGCCCGCCACCGGGGCGTCGGCGGCCCCCACCGCGGCCGCCGGACCCTCCTCGGACCGGCCCAGCTGCTCGCAGGCCCGCCGGACGGCCTCGGCCAGCCGCTCCGGGCGCACCGGCTTGAGTACGTAGTCCACGGCCTTCAGGTCGAAGGCCTGTACGGCGAACCCCTCGTGCGCGGTGACGAACACGATCAGCGGCGGCCGCGCGAACCCGGCCAGCAGCCGGGCGATGTCCAGCCCGGTCAGCCCCGCCATGTGGATGTCCAGGAACACCACGTCGATGCCGTCGGCCCCGTCGGGGCCGGACTCCAGCGCCCGGGTGACCCGGCGCAGCGCCTCGGTGGCGTCCGAGGCACCCTCCGCGCTGCGCACCCGGGGGTCCGAGCGCAGCAGGTAGAGGAGTTCCTCCAGGAGCGGCTTCTCGTCGTCGACGGCCAGTACGCGCAGCATGCGGCCGAGTCTAGAGAGGACTCGGCCGGGGCGGAACGGAAAGGGGCGCGGCCCCCGCCCAGGGGGGATGTGGGCGAGGGCCGCGCGAACGGGGGTGGGGGGAGAAGGGAACGCGGGGAGGGGCGGGGACTACTGGACGGTGATGAGCTTGCCGTCGGGGGAGACGGCGTACCAGGTGCCGCCCACGCCCTGGCCGTTGATGTCGCCGGGCTTCTTGTCACCGGTGAAGGTGTAGACGGGCCAGCAGTCGATCGCCTGCTGCTTCATGCCGTCGGGGCGGTCCAGTACGGAGTAGCCCTTCTCCACGATGCCCTTGGCGTTGGCCTTGTCCACCGGGGGCACCACCGGCCACTTGGCCACGCAGTCACCGGTGCAGTTGGAGGCCATGGGCCAGGCGGTGTCCTTCTTGAACCGGTAGACCGTCATCCCCTTGCCGTCGACGATGTGGTCGCCGAGCTTCGCGTCCTTCGCGACCGACAGCCCCGGGGCCGCCTCGGCGGCGCCACCCGCCTCGGCCCCGCCGGCGGGCGGGGCGGCCGGGGCCGCCGGGGCGGCCGGCGCCGCCGCCTTGGCGGCCTTCTTGCCGTCCGCCGCGAGCGCGAACCACACCCCGCCGACGCCCTGGCCGTTGACGTCGCCCGCCTTCGCGTCCTTGCTGTAGCGGTACGCGGGCCAGCCGCCCACCGTCAGCTGCTTGCTGCCGTCGCTGCGCACGACCTCGCCCAGCACCGCCGGGTCAATGCCCGCGGCGGCGATGGCGTCGCCCGCGGCGACCACCGGCCAGGTCTTCTCGCAGTCGCCGTCGCAGTTCGACTTCGGCGGCTTGGCGGTGTCCTTGTCGAAGCGGTAGAGGGTGAGCCCCGCGCTGTCGGTGAGGACCGGGCCGAGCTTGTCGTTCTGGGCGACCGCCAGCTGCCCGGCCGGCTTGGCGTTCGAGGCGCCGGCGGCAGCCGCGCCACCTGCGGCGTCCGCCGCGGGTGCCGCGCCGTCGGAGCCGTAGGCGTTGTCGGCGGCGGCCGGGGCCTTGCCGTAGTCCTGAGCGGCGGCCGCGGCCCCGACCGGCTTGGTGGTGTCGGCGGCCTTGTCTTCCGCAGGGCCGCAGGCCGTCGCCGCGAGGACGACGACGATCGCGGCCGCGGCCAGGGTGGTTCCGCGCTTCATGCCCATCTGATCTCTCCCACGTGTGGTGTCTGTCGCGTCCGCCACCGTGGTGGCGTCAACTGTGCTCAGGACACGGGCCGGTGGGAGAGATCTGTTCACCCTGTCAGGTGTGGGCTGTTTCACTCACCCCGCGCCGAACCCGGTGCGCCGCAGAGCCGTGGCCACAGCGAGGCCGAGAACCTGGTGTCCGCCGTCGTTGGGGTGCAGTCCGTCCGCCAGATGCTCGGGACCGAGCAGGTCACGGCCCGGGAGCACGGCGAGCCGGTCGTCCCCGGCGGCGATCCGGTCGCGGGCCGCGCGCTCCATCGCGTCGCGCAGGGCGCCGAGGGTGGCGCCGAGTCTGTTCGGGGTGCGTTCGGCGTCGGGCCGCAGGACGGGGGAGATCAGCAGGATCGGGGTCCGCGGGTGCCCCTGGCGGACCAGTTCGAGGAACGCGCGGGTGGTCTCGTACAGCAGGGGTGCCGAAAAGGGCACCCGCGACCAGCAGTTGGTGCCGAAGGCGAGGGTGAGGACGTCGGCGGGCAGGCCCGCGAGCTGTTCGGCGGTGGCCAGCTCGCCGCGTGCGGCCCCCGCGTACCCGAGGTTGACGGTGTCCCAGCCGAGCGCCCGGCCGGTGACGGCGGGCCAGCCGTGGGCGGGACGGGTGGACCACCAGCCCTCGGTGATGGAGTCGCCGTGCACCACCCAGCGCGGGGCGGCCGGCGCCGGGGTGAGCGGGCCGCCGATCCCGCGCAGCCCGAGGATCAGCGGGGACTGGGTTTCGGGCGGGTGGATGGTGAAGGGGCCGGTGCCGCCGCCCAGGCCGATCCGTACGACGGCCTCCGCGGCCGGGTCGGTGAACACCTCGGTGACCACCCCGTGCCGGTCCCACAGCGCGAAGCCGTGCGCGAGGTCGCGCAGCGCGTCGGTGGGTCCGGGCACGGTCGCCCGGTAGCGGATCTCCACGGCCCGCGCGGTCTCGGTGGTGAACTCCAGCCGGACGCCGATGGGCAGGGTGGAGCGTTCGCCGGTGTCCCAGGGCAGCCGCATGGTGTCGGCCGGGTCGGCTCGGACCGGCCGACCCCGGTCCAGCCAGGCGACCCCGCGCAGGAAGGGCAGGGCGTCCTGCCACGGGGTGGGCTCGTCGGGGTGGCGCTGCAGCCCGGCCGGCCACGTGGATCCCGTCGGCCCTGCCGGCTCCATCGGCCCTGCCGGACCCATCGGCCCTGCCGGACCCATCGGCAGTCCTGCTCCGTCCAGCCCCGCTGGTCCCGGTGGTGTCACTGGTCGCCTCCCATCGTCGGGTACGGGAAATTCACGCCGACCCCGCCGTCCACCACGAGCGTCTGCCCCGTGACGTACGAGGACAGCCGTGAGGCCAGGAAGTACAGGGCGGCCGCGATGTCCGCGGTCTCGGCGACCCGGCCCAGCGGGGCGTTCTCCGCGTTGCGCCGCCGCCCCTCGTCACCCAGCAGGGCGGCGACCCGCGGGGTCCACACCACCCCCGGTGCCACCGCGTTCACCCGTACCCCGCTCGGGCCCAGTTCCACCGCCGCGGAGCGCATCAATGCCATCAGGGCGGCCTTGGCGGCCCCGTACGCGGCGTGCAGCGGGGCGGCGGTGAGCCCGGAGACGGAGGACACGAAGACCAGCGGTCCGCCCCCGGCCGCCGCGACGGCCTCGCCGCCGTACTGGACGGTGAGCCAGGCGTGCCGCAGGACGACGTCGAAGTGCCAGTCCCAGCCGGCGTCGTCCAGCTCGGACAGCCCCGCGTAGCGGGCCGCGCCCACGATGTCGACGACCCCGCCCACCGGGCCGCCGAGCAGCCCCGGAGCCTCCCGGAACAGGTCGCGCACGCCGTCGCGCGAGGTCACGTCGCAGCGGTACGGAAGCCCCCCGGTCTCGGCGGCGACGGCCGCGGCCCGCTCCCCGTCGACGTCCACGCACAGCACCCGGGCGCCGCCCGCGGCCAGCGCGTGGGCGCTCTGGCGCCCGATGCCGTTGCCGGCGCCGAGCAGGACCAGGCGTCGGCCGTCGAGGCGGTGCAGGGCCGCGTAGTCGGGCACGGGCGAGGAGTCGAGCGGTCCGGTGCTCACGCGCCGGCCGTCCGGGGCACGTACCGGGCGAGTTCCGGAATGACCTCCTTGCCGAGGATCTCGATCGTCCGCAGGATCTCCCGGTGCGGGTCCTGCACGGGCTTGGGCGTCACCATCCGGCGCGGGAAGCGGAACCGCTCGGAGGCGTACTCGAAGTACTCCTCCCGCCACATTCCGGTCACGATCCCGATCGCCTCGCGCCAGTCCTCCCGGGACCGCTCCCGGTCCACCCCGAAGGCGGCCTGTTCCATGGGCGTGGAGCGCCCGGTGCCCCACTCAACCCGGCCCCCGGACAGTACGTCCACGGTGGCGACCTTCTCCGCGATGCGCTGCGGCGGGGTGAAGCCGAAGGGGGTCAGGGTCACCCCGAAGCCGAGCCGGATCCGCTCGGTCAGGGCGGCGAGGTGCCCGAGCAGCACCTCGGGGGCCGGACAGTGCGAGCGGCCCTCGCGGAAGTGGTGCTCGACCGCCCAGACCGTGCGGAAGCCCATCCGGTCGGCGAGCCGGATCTGCTCCACGGCCTCCCGGTAGGCCCGTTGCTCCGCGTCGCGCTGGCCGTGCGGATGGGACCCGGGCCAGGGTCTCGGCACGTCGATCTCGTAGAGCACGTCCAGATCCATGGCGGCACGCTGCGGCAGATCTGACGAAGTGTCAAGAAAAGCGGCCCGGAGGGGTTGCGCAGCGATCGATCATCCACACGCAACAAACGACTGTCAGTGACAGATCCGCGCAATGATCGTGCGCCAATGTGCAAGGATGGTGCATTACGGGCGGTATCACTCAGCTCGTAGGCTCACTCGCTGTACGTGGAGTGGCGTGGACCGCCTGCTCGGCGGTTCCCCATGCCCAGGCTGGCTCCTGCCCGCCCGCTCCGGACCGCTGCGGTCGAAGCCTTATCCCCACCCGCAGTGTCAAAGGAGTCACACGTGCTCGAAACCGGCCAGGCGCCACCGCTCACGTCCGAGCCCAGTAGGCCCGTCCACCCGCTGATGCGCCGCAAGCCCGTCGAGCAGCTCGTCGCCGAGGGCGGCCAGGGCGAGGGCGGCTCGCTGCGCCGCTCGCTGACCATGTGGCAGCTGACGATGATCAGCATCGGCGCCACCCTGGGCACCGGCATCTTCGTCGTCCTCGGCACCGCGACCCCCAAGGCCGGCCCCGCCGTGACGATCTCCTTCGTCATCGCGGGCCTCACCGCCCTGTTCTCGGCGCTCTCCTACGCGGAGCTGGCCGGATCGGTCCCGGTCTCCGGGTCCTCGTACTCGTACTCCTACGCCACCATGGGCGAGCTCATCGCCTGGATCTGCGGCTGGTGCCTGGTCCTGGAGTACGGCGTGTCCGTCGCGGCCGTCGCCGTCGGCTGGGGTGAGTACCTCAACGAACTGCTCGACGGGACGATAGGCGTCACCATCCCCGACGCGGTCTCCGCACCCCTCGGCGACGGCGGCTTCATCAACCTGCCGGCGCTGGTCGTGGTCCTCCTCGCCATGGTCTTCCTGATGCGCGGCGCCAAGGAGAGCGCCCGGGTCAACTCGATCATGGTCGGCGTGAAGATCGTCACCCTGCTGCTCTTCATCGGCATCGGCTTCATGGGCATCAAGGCCGGCAACTACGCCCCGCTCGCCCCGCTCGGCGTCACCGGCATCAGCGCCGCCGCCTCCACGCTCTTCTTCTCGTACATCGGCTTCGACGCCGCCTCCACCGCCGGTGAAGAGGCCAAGAACCCCAAGCGCGACCTGCCCCGCGCGATCATGCTCTCGCTGCTGATCGTCACCGTGCTGTACGTCCTCGTCGCCTTCGTCGCCGTCGGCGCCATGCCGTGGCAGGACTTCGAGGGCACCGAGGCCGCGCTCGCGCAGATCATGACCGACGTCTCCGGCCACACCTTCTGGGGCGTCGTCCTCGCCGCCGGTGCCGTCGTCGCCATCGCCTCCGTCGTCTTCGCCGTGCTCTACGGCCAGACCCGCATCCTCTTCGCCATGTCCCGCGACGGCCTCGTTCCCAAGGTCTTCGCCAAGGTCAACCCGAAGACCGGCGCCCCCCGCGCCAACGTCGTGATCGTGTCCCTCTTCTGCGGCGCCCTCGCGGCCTTCATCCCGCTCGGCAAGCTCGCCGACGCCACCAGCATCGGCACCCTCTTCGCCTTCGGCCTGGTCAACGTCGCCGTCATCATCCTGCGCCGGACCCGCCCGGACATGCCGCGCACCTTCAAGGTCGCGCTGTTCCCCGTCACGCCGATCCTCGGCGTCATCGCCTGCGGCTACATGATGTTCAGCCTCGATACCGCCACGTGGATCGTCTTCGGTGGCTGGATGATCGCAGGCCTCGTGTTCTACTTCCTGTACGGCATCCGCCGCTCCCGACTGGCCACAGCAGAGAAGTGATCCACCCGCAGTGCGACTGAACGATCTCGACGAACGCATCGTGCACGCCCTCGCCGAGGACGCCCGGCGTTCCTACGCGGACATCGGCTCCGAGGTCGGTCTCTCGGCCCCCGCCGTGAAGCGGCGCGTGGACCGGCTGCGCGCCGAAGGCGCCATCACCGGCTTCACGGTCCGGGTGGACCCGGCCGCCATGGGCTGGGAGACCGAGGGCTTCATCGAGATCTACTGCCGCCACAACACCTCGCCGGACGACATCCGGCGAGGGTTGGAGCGGTACCCCGAGGTGGTGGCCGCGTCGACCGTCACCGGCGACGCGGACGCCCTCGTCCAGGTCTTCGCCTCGGACATGCGCCACTTCGAGAGGGTCCTGGAACGCATCGCGGGCGAGCCCTTCGTGGAACGCACCAAGTCCGTGCTCGTCCTCTCCCCGCTGCTGCGCCGCTTCACCTCCGGCGCCCCCGCCTGAGATCCCCGGTCCCCGGCGCTCACGCCCGCGGGGTACGAAGCCCCAGGAAGAGCGGACTGCGGCGCAGGGTGAAGCCCATCGACCCGTAGAGCCGAACGGCTCCGGTGTTGGACGCCGCCGCGTGCAGGAACGGGCGGTCCCCGCGCCCTCGTATCTCCGCCGCGACCGCGCGTATCAGCCGGTCGGCCAGACCCCGGCCCCGGTGGTCCGGGCGCGTGCACACCGCGCTGATCTCCGACCAGCCCTCCGGCCGCATCCGCTCCCCGGCCATCGCGACCAGCCGGCCCTCGTGGCGGATCCCGAGGTAGGTGCCCAGCTCGACCGTCCGGTCCAGGAACGGGCCGGGCCGGGTCAGCTCCACCAGCTCCAGCATCTCCGGTACATCGGCGGGCCCCAGCGGCACCGCCTCCGGCGCGGCCCCGGCCCGGACCTCCCGCCCGTCCAGCTGCACACCCGGAATCGTCGCCAGCGTCTCCCACCCCGGCGGAGGGGTCAGCAGCCCCGTCACCCACACCTCCTCACCGGGACCGGCCAGCGCGGCCAGATCCGCCCACGCGCGCGGGTCCCCCGGATCGGCGAGCGCCGAGAACGGGGACGCGTCCAGCACGTAGCGGGCCGCCAGGCCCGCGGGCCCGAACTCGGCGAAACCGCGGTGCGGCCCGGTCAGCGCGGCCCAGACCGGATTGTCGAGTACTTCACTGCCGCACAGCGTGCCGCTCTCGGGGGACATGGGTGCGGGGCTCCTTCCGTGGGGCGACGGCGTCCGGGTCGTGACCGCCTTCTTGACGGCCCCCGGCGCCGCCACGAGACTGCGGGGGACGGCCATGACGGACAGCGCCCGCCACCGGAAGCCTAACCAGCACCGGACGGGGACGGCCGAGGACAGGACGGGGGTGGGCGGCGGTGACGGCGGTGGAAACGGCCAGGACGGCGGACGCGGACCCCGACACGCACGCCCGGACCCTGCGGCGCCGGTGGCTCACCCGGCGCCTGCACATCGACCTCCTGAGGGTGTGCAGCGCATTCGGCGCTCGCGGCTGACCCCCACCGGATACGAGTGACCCGGACCGGGCGCGCGCACCGCGCCGCCCGTTGTCCTCCACCCCAGGAGAGTCATGTCGCACACCGTCCTGCCCCGCACCCCGCTGCCCCGCACCGGCCCGGCGCCCGCCCCGCGCGGCCGCATCGGAGCCGGGTTCTCCCCCGTACCGCACCGCTACCACCTCTACCTCCGCGCCGGCTGTCCCCGCTCCCTGCGCGTCACCGACACCCTCGCCGACCTGGGCCTCACCCACTCCGTCACCGCCACCGTCCTCGGCGGGGACCCCGGGGCGGCCGATCACACCGCGCTGCGCCTGGCCTACGAGGCCACCGGCCACCACTTCGACGGCGCCCTGACCGTGCCGGCCCTCGTCGACACCTGGAGCGGCCGCGTCGTCTCCGACCACACCCCCGACATCCTCGACGACCTGCGGTTCCTGGCCGCCCACCCGGCCTTCCGCGCGGGCTCGTAGCAGGGGCGGCGCACGGGCCCGCGCAACGAATCGCCGCGTCGGTGGTGGAACACGCAACGATTCGATGCGCGGAGCGCAACGCTCACGTCTTGTCCGGATCGAACGCGCAAACGTACCGTTTGATGACCCCCTTCCCGCCTGTCACAGAGGTAGCCCATGCCCCCGCTGCGCACCGCCCTCCTCCAGAGCTCCGGCGTTCTCGGCGACACCGCCGAGAACCTCAAGGCGCTCGACGAGGCGGCGGCGCGCGCCGCACAGAGCGGGGCCGGGCTCCTCGTGACCTCGGAGATGTTCCTGACCGGCTACGCGCTGGACCTCCAGGACATCCCCGGCCTCGCCGAACCGGCCGACGGCGCCATTGCCCAGGCCATCGGCGAGATCGCCCGCCGCCACGGGATCGCCGTCCTCTACGGCTACCCGGAGGGCGCGGACGGCGTCGTCTACAACGCCGCCCAGCTCATCGGCCCCGACGGCGCGGCGCTGGCGAACTACCGCAAGACCCACCTCTTCGGCTGCTTCGAACAGGACGCCTTCACCCCCGGCGACACCCCCGTCGTCCAGGCGGACCTGAACGGCCTCCGCATCGGCATCATGATCTGCTACGACGTGGAGTTCCCCGAGAACGTCCGGGCGCACGCGCTCGCCGGCACCGACCTCCTCCTGGTGCCGACCGCGCAGATGCACCCGTTCCAGTTCGTCGCCGAACAGCTGGTCCCCGTAAGGGCCTTCGAGAACCAGATGTACATCGCGTACGTCAACCGCACCGGCCCGGAGGGCGAGTTCGAGTTCGTCGGACTCAGCTGTCTGGCGAGCCCCGACGGGGTCACCCGGACCCGGGCCGGCCGCGGCGAGGAGCTGGTGTTCGGCGAGGCCGACCCCGAGCTGCTGTCGGCCTCGCGCGAGAACAACCCGTACCTGCGCGACCGCCGACCCGGGCTCTACGCCTCCCTCGTCTAAGCCCCCTCTTCCCCCAGCCCTGCCGCAAGGAGACGTGCCCCCATGACGTCCACGGTGCCCACCACCGCCGTCCCGCACAGCGACGGACAGCCGCCGATCACCATGTTCGGCCCGGACTTCCCGTACGCGTACGACGACTTCCTCGCCCACCCGGCCGGCCTCGGCCAGATACCGGCGACCGAGCTCGGCACCGAGGTCGCCGTCATCGGCGGCGGGCTGTCCGGCATCATCTCCGCCTACGAGCTGATGAAGATGGGCCTCAAGCCCGTCGTCTACGAGGCCGACCAGATCGGCGGCCGCCTGCGCACCGTCGGCTTCGAGGGCGCCGAGACCGAGGGCCTCACCGCCGAGATGGGCGCCATGCGCTTCCCGCCCTCCTCCACGGCCCTGCAGCACTACATCGACCTCGTCGGCCTGGTCACGGAGCCCTTCCCGAACCCGCTGGCCGAGGCCACCCCCTCCACGGTCGTCGACCTCAAGGGCGAGACCCACTACGCCGAGACCATCGCCGACCTCCCGCAGGTCTACCGCGACGTCGCCGAGGCCTGGAACGCCTGCCTCGACGAGGGCGCCGACTTCTCCGACATGAACACCGCGATGCGCGAGCGGGACGTCCCGCGCATCCGCGAGATCTGGGCCAAGCTCGTCGAGAAGCTCGACGACGAGACCTTCTACGGCTTCCTCTGCAAGTCCGAGGCCTTCAAGTCCTTCCGCAAGCGGGAGATCTTCGGCCAGGTCGGCTTCGGCACGGGCGGCTGGGACACCGACTTCCCGAACTCCATCCTGGAGATCCTGCGCGTCGTCTACACCGAGGCCGACGACCACCACCGCGGCATCGTGGGCGGCTCGCAGCAGCTGCCGCTGCGCCTGTGGGAGCGCGAGCCGGAGAAGATCGTGCACTGGGCCCAGGGCACCTCGCTGTCCTCCCTGCACGACGGCACCCCGCGCCCGGCGGTCACCCGCCTGCACCGCACCGCCGGCAACCGCATCACGGTCACCGACTCCTCCGGCGACATCCGCACCTACCGCGCCGCGATCTTCACGGCCCAGTCCTGGATGCTGCTGTCGAAGATCGAGTGCGACGACACGCTGTTCCCGATCGACCACTGGACGGCGATCGAGCGCACCCACTACATGGAGTCGTCCAAGCTGTTCGTCCCCGTCGACCGGCCGTTCTGGCTGGACAAGGACGAGGAGACCGGCCGCGACGTCATGTCGATGACGCTGACCGACCGCATGACCCGCGGCACCTACCTGCTGGACAACGGTCCGGACAAGCCCGCCGTCATCTGCCTCTCGTACACCTGGTGCGACGACAGCCTCAAGTGGCTGCCGCTCTCCGCGAACGAGCGGATGGAGGTCATGCTGAAGTCCCTCGGCGAGATCTACCCCAAGGTCGACATCCGCCGCCACATCATCGGCAACCCGGTCAC
This sequence comes from Streptomyces spororaveus, assembly GCF_016755875.1. Classification (NCBI taxonomy): domain Bacteria; kingdom Bacillati; phylum Actinomycetota; class Actinomycetes; order Kitasatosporales; family Streptomycetaceae; genus Streptomyces; species Streptomyces spororaveus. Next base: position 6,879,136 of record NZ_BNED01000005.1, read on the forward strand.
CGTGTCCTGGGAGGACGAGCCCTACTTCATGGGCGCGTTCAAGGCCAACCTCCCGGGCCACTACCGCTACCAGCGACGCCTGTTCACCCACTTCATGCAGGACCGCCTCCCCGAGGACAAGCGCGGCATCTTCCTCGCGGGCGACGACATCTCCTGGACGGCCGGCTGGGCCGAGGGCGCGGTCCAGACCGCCCTCAACGCCGTCTGGGGCGTCATGCACCACCTCGGTGGCTCCACGGACGCCACCAACCCCGGCCCGGGCGACCGCTACGACGACATCGCCCCGGTCGAACTCCCGGAGGACTGACCCTCCCGGCCCCTGATCACGGGCCGCCGCCCCGCGAACGTCAGCGCGCGGGACGGCGGCCCGTTCTCATACCCGCCGCCCCCGGACCGGCCGGGCGCGTTCCGCGCCGGGGCGCCCTTCGCGCCGAACCCGTCATCGGCGCCGTGCGATGCCGTCGAACACGTCGATCAGGTCCTCGATCTCCTGCCCGCGCGAGGTCACCGCCCAGTCGTCCGTGTACCCGGCCCGCATGAGCTCCTGGGACAGGAACTCCAGCATCGTGTCCGCGGCGAAGTCACCGGGAGCCGTGGCGGACACGGCGATCTCCGTCGCCTCCGGATGCCACGCCGTGAGGTCCAGGAGGGACCGGTAAAGCCTCGGGCCGCCCCGGAACCAGCCGGGGACGGTGCGGTTCTGCTCGCTCATTCTTCCTGCCATTGGGCAGAGCCTAGTGAAGGCGGCCGCGGCGGCCCCCAGGAGGTACCGCCGGACCGCGCCGCCGGCGCGCACACGCGGGCGTCTCAGCCCCGCGGGGTCAGCAGGCAGCGGCCGACCAGGCCCACGCCCGCGTCCAGGGAATCGGCGAACTCCTCGGCCAGCTCCGGCACCCGGCGCAGCGTCCACAGCAGGCGGGCCGCGGACCAGGCCCCGGCGCGGGCGCGCTCCAGACTCCACGAGCCGACCAGGTGGGTCAGCGGGTCGGCGATCTCCAGCAGGTCGGGGCCCGGCATCAGATCCTCCCGGATGTGCTCCTCCAGGGAGACCAGGGTGTCGCCCACCCGGTCGAAGTCCGCCTCCAGGGCCCGCGGTTCGCAGTTCAGCTCACCGCACGTGGCCACCACCGCCAGCGCCAGATCATGGCCGATGTGCGCGTTGATCCCGGCCAGCGCGTGCTGCAGCGGGCGGATCCCGGGGTGGCGCCGGTACTGCAGCAGGGGGCGCCAGCAGGCCGGGGCCCGGTCCGCCTCGACCGCCGTCAGGTACCGCTCCGCGAACCGCACGCTGAGGGTCTGCGCCTGCCGCGGCGCCGGGAAGGCACCGTGCTCGATCCGCCGGTGCAGGGTCTCCGTCACCGTCAGGTAGACCCGGTTGAAGACGGCGACACCGTCCTGCGGCGGGAGCCGCTCCTCCAGGGCGCGCATCCGCGCCAGCACCGCTTCCATGGGGGCAGAGTCGCAGGCGCCGACGCGGATCCGGGGAACTTGGCCGTACGCTTCCCCGGTTCGGGCGAAACACCGTCAACGGGGCTTGTCCTGGCCGTCCCCGGAGTCGTCGGCGCCGGCGTCGTAGCCGGAGGTGCCCGCGTCGAGCAGGGGCTCCTGCTTCAGGTGCGCGGGCGCGAGGAACCGCAGCGCGTGGTAGCCGGTGATCACCACGATCGTGCCCAGCGCGATGCCGCCCAGCTCGAAGGTGTCGGTGATCTGCAGCTTCACACCGCCGATCCCGATGATGATGCCCGCCGCGGCCGGCACCAGGTTCAGCGGATTGCGCAGGTCCACCCCGCCGTTGATCCAGATCTGGGCGCCGAGCAGGCCGATCATCCCGTAGAGGATGACCGTGATGCCGCCGAGCACCCCGCCCGGGATCGCGGCGACGATCGCGCCGAACTTGGGGCACAGCCCGAAGAGCAGCGCGAAGCCCGCCGCCGCCCAGTAGGCCGCCGTGGAGTAGACCCGGGTGGCCGCCATGACACCGATGTTCTCGGAGTAGGTCGTGTTCGGCGGGCCGCCGACCGCGGTGGACAGCATCGACGCGGCGCCGTCCGCCGCGATCGCCGTCCCCAGCTTGTCGTCGAGCGGATCGCCCGTCATCTCGCCGACGGCCTTGATGTGCCCGGCGTTCTCGGCGATCAGCGCGATCACGACCGGCAGGGCGATCAGGATCGCCGACCACTCGAAGGCGGGTGCGTGGAAGGACGGGAACCCGATCCAGTCGGCCTTCGCGACCGCGGAGAGGTCGAGCCTCCAGTGGTCGACGGCCGCCTCCCCGCCCACCGTCGAGTGGATCTTGCCGAAGAGCAGGTCGGAGATCCAGGAGATCCCGTACCCGAAGAGCAGCCCGAGGAAGATCGCGATGCGCGACCAGAAACCGCGCAGGCAGACCACGGCCGCCCCCGTGAACAGCATCGTCAGCAGTGCCGTCCACTGGTCCTGCGGCCAGTACGTGCTCGCCGTCACCGGCGCCAGGTTGAAGCCGATCAGCATCACCACCGCACCCGTCACGATGGGCGGCATCGCCGTGTGGATGACGCGGGCGCCGAACCGCTGGACCACCAGGCCCGCCAGGAACAGCGCCACGCCGACGACGAAGACGGCGCCCGTGACCACCGCACTGTCCCCGCCCGCGGCCCGGATCGCCGCCGCGACGCCGACGAACGACAGCGAGCAGCCCAGGTACGACGGCACCCGGCCGCGCGTCGCCAGGAGGAAGATCACCGTCGCGACGCCCGACATCATGATGGCCAGGTTCGGATCCAGGCCCATCAGGACCGGCGCGACGAAACTCGCCCCGAACATCGCCACGACGTGCTGCGCACCCAGCCCGGCGGTCCGCGGCCACGACAGCCGCTCCTCCGGCCGGACCACCGCCCCGGGGGCGGGAGTCCGCCCGTCTCCGTGCAGGGTCCAGCCCACGCCGAGGCCCATGTTCCACTCCTCTTCTCCGGACGATCGCCGCCCGTACCGGCCGCTCACACATCGAGGCCGCAGCGCACGGGGTACGTGACGCTGCGGCCGGTCGACATATTACGGCCGGGTTTGGGCAGGTTCGTCGAGGCCGGTGGGTCCGGACTTCGCCGTCGCCCCGCCGAGATCGCCCCCAGCCTGCCCCACCACGGGCCCCTGGCGCAGTACCGCGGCACCCGCCACCAGCGCGAACGCCAGCAGCGTGACCAGTCCGAAGGACACCACCAGCGAGGTCGCGTCCGCCACCGCGCCGATCGCCGACGGCGCGATCAGCCCCGACGTGTACGTGATCGTCGCGACACCGGCAATGGCCTGCGCCGGCGCCGGGCCGCTGCGCCCCGCCGCCGCGAAGGCCAGCGGGACCACCACCGCGATCCCGAGCCCGATCAGCCCGAACCCGGCCAGAGCGCCCGCCGGATGCCGGACCCCGACCACGAGCAGCCCGCCCGCGGTGGCCACCACCCCGCCCGCCCGCACCGTGCGCACCGCCCCGAACCGGTCCACCACCCGGTCCCCGACCAGCCGGGCCAGGGCCATGGTCAGCGCGAACGCCGTGGTGGAGGCCGCCGCCAGACCCGCGTCCGTGTGCAGGACGTCCCGCAGGTAGACCGCCGACCAGTCCAGGCTCGCGCCCTCGGCGAAGACCGCGCAGAACCCGACGGCCCCGATCAGCAGCGCCGACTTCGGCGGCAGCGCGAAGTGCGGCGGCGCCTGCGCCTCCTCGTCGGCCCTCAGGTCCAGCACGCCCTGTACGGCGAACAGCCCGGCCGCCGTCAGCACCAGCGCGGCGACCAGATGGTGCAGCCGGGCGTCGGCCCCGGCATGCGCGGCGACGGTACCCGCGGCCGAGCCGAGCAGCGCGCCCACGCTCCACATGCCGTGCAGCGAGGACATGATCGAGCGGCCCAGCCGGTTCTCCGTCTCCACGCCCAGCGCGTTCATCGCCACGTCCGACATGCCGGCGGTGGCTCCGTAGACGAAGAGCACGAAGCAGAGGGTGGGCAGATTCGGGGCGAGGCTCGGCAGGATCAGCGACAGGGTCCAGAGCGAGAGCAGGACCCGCAGCGCCGTGCGGGCGCCGAGCCAGTGGTTGATCCGGCCCGCCAGCGGCATGGCGAGGGCCGCGCCCACGGCGGGGGCGGCGAGGGCCAGCCCCAGGGTGCCCGCGCTGAGCTGGGCGTGCTCCTGGATCCAGGGGATACGGGTGGCGAAGGAGCCGGTGACGGCACCGTGGGTGCAGAAGACGGCGGCGATGGCATAGCGGGCATGGCGCAGGCGCGCCGGGCTGAGGTCGGTGTCCCCGGTCATGACGATTAAACTATCAGGGACCCTGCCTGATAAATAACGGGCCCGACTCCTTAGGATGGGCGCCGTGACTCCTGCCCCCACCCCCACCCAGGTGCCGTCCCCCGCCTCGCCCAGCACGGCCCGGGCCATCAACGACCGCCTGGCCCTGCAACTCCTCCAGGAATCCGGGCCGCTGACGGCCACCCAGCTCAAGACCATGACCGGCCTCTCCCGGCCCTCCGTCGCCGACCTCGTCGACCGGCTCACCGAAGCCGGACTCATCGAGGTCGCCGGCGAATCCGGCGAACAGCGCCGCGGCCCCAACGCCAAGCTGTACGGGATCGTCGCCGACCGCGCCCACCTCGCCGCCCTCGACGTCCGCACCGACCGGGTCACCGCCGTCGTCACCGACCTCCTCGGCCGCCCCCTCGCCGAAGCCGCCCTGCCCGTCGGCGCCCCCGAGGACGCGGTGGCCGCCCTGCTGCGCACCGCCCGCGAGGCCGGCGCCGCCGAACTGCACACCGTCGTCGTCGGCGCCCCGGGCCTCGTCGCTCCGGCCACCGGCGAACTCCGCGACACCAGCGGCCTCCCGGCCTGGCACCGGGACCTGGTCACCGCCCTGCAGCGGAGCCTGCCCGCCGTGGTCGTCGTCGAGAACGAGACCAACCTCGCCGCCCTCGCCGAGCAGCGCCTGGGCGTGGCCCGCGACCTGGACTCCTTCGTCCTGCTGTGGCTCGGCGCGGGCGTGGGCGCGGCCGTGGTCCTGGACGGCCGGCTGCGCCGGGGCGCCTCCGGCGGGGCGGGCGAGATCGGCTTCCTCCCGGTGCCGGGCACCGGCGGCCTGCCCTCGGCCGCGGACTGCGAGGGCGGGTTCCACGCCCTGGTGGGCCGCGAGGCCGTGACCGCGCTGGCGCACGCCCACGGCTTCACGGGCCCGGCGGAGGAGGCTGTGGCCGGAGCCGCGGGTGAGGCCTTCCTCGACGCCCTGGCCGACCGGCTCGCGCTGGGCGCGGCGGCCGCCGCCGCGATCCTGGACCCGGGCTGCGTGGTCCTGGCGGGCGAACTGGGCCGCGCAGGCGGCCCCGCCCTGGCCGCCCGGGTCGCCGACCGCGTGGCGAAGCTGACTCCGGTCCCGACGGAGATCCGGGCTACGGTGCTGGGCGACCCGGCGGTGCTGTCGGGAGCCGAACTCGCAGCACGCGAGGCCGCACAGAAGGCGCTGTTCGGAGGCTAGCCCGAGAGCCCCACCCCGCCGGGTGCCCCGGCGGGGCGGGGTCCGGGAGGCACGGCGGGGGCGTCGGCTGGCGGGGGTGGCTGGCCGGGGTCGGGCAAGTGCGGCGGGGCTCTGGCTGGCGGGAGTCGGCTGCCCGGTAGCAGGAATGCGGGCGGTGATTCGGTGTGCGGGAGCCGCTCGTTCGGTGGTCAGGGATGTGTATGGGGGTTTCCCGTCAGTCTCATCGTCTCTCCGTGTCGGGCCGGTCCCTCAAGGGCGCTCGTTCCTCGCGTCGCTTCGCGATGGCCTTCGGCCACCCTTGACCGACCGTCCCGCCCCGGAAATCCGAAGACTGCCGAGAAGCCCCCAAAAGAACGAGCCGGTCCAAGCTTTAAGGGACGGGGCGGCCAGAGACCCCCTGCCTGGACGGGGGCGGGGACGCCCGAGAGGCGGGGCCCATCCAGACCCGGGCCCGGATCGGGGGAGGCGCGTCCAATCGCTACGCGCTCCTGACGTCTCAGCGTCCGACGACCGTCCTGGGCTGGGCATAGGCCGCCCACCACTCACGGGTCTCTCGATGACGGCGTCCGACGACCGTCTGCGGTTGGTCATGGGGCGCACACGACCCTTGGGCGCTCCCTTTGGTGGCGGCCGACCGTCGGCACGCCCGCCCAGGCGCATTGAGGGTCCTCTTTGGCTGCGTCTGGCCGTCGTCCGGGGTGAAAAGGCGTGGGACTGCGGCTATTTCGTCGTGGATACAGGTCAGCGCACATGGGTGGCCCAGAAGGCCGCTAATTTGCCCCAATTGCCCCTGTTTGGTGGTGGGTTTGCGGTGTCGTGGTCTCGCTGACCCGGTTCCACGACGGAATACCGGAGCTGTCAGCCGTGAGTCCCTCTCGACGGCTCTCATCAGCCCCTAACTGCCCGCCGGACGCAGTCTGGGAGAAGCAAATGGGTGGTGGGCGGCTTGCGTCCAGGCCCGGCCGGTCGTCGGACGCAGGTCGTGCGTCGGATCGAGGTCGTGGGCGGCTTGTGGCGGGCCCCGGCCGGTCGTCGGTCGCAGGTCGAGCGCCGGATCGAGGCTGTGGGCGGCCTATGTCCAGCCCAGGACGGTCGTCGGACGCTGTGAGATGGGGAGCGCGTAGCGATGTGGTGCGCTTCCCCCGACCCGGGCCGGGGGCTGGATGGGCCCCGTCTGTCGGGTCGTCCTCACCCCCGTCCGGGCAGGGGGTCTCTGGCCGCCCCGTCCTGATCCTTGAGTGCCCGGCTCGTTCTTTTGGGGGCTTCTCGGCAGTCTTCGGATTTCCGGGGCGGGACGGTCGGTCAAGGGTGGCCGAAGGCCATCGCGAAGCGACGCGACGAAGGAGCGCCCTTGAGGGACCGGCCCGACACGGAGAGACGATGAGACTGACGGGAAACCCCCATACACATCCCTGACCACCGAACGAGCAGCTCCCGCACACCGGAGCCCCCGCCCCGCCTTCCCCGGCCCCGCCCCGCCCGGAGCTCCCCCCTACCGCCCCCGCCGCGCAGCGGATGCCGCGGACGATGCGAATTCCGCGAACGTTTTACGGCCCACCGCGTGGGACGGGGTCAGGTTGCCGCCGCGCTTGAAGCCCGCGTAGGCCTTGCCCGCCAGGGGGAGGGGGATCACCCGGCGGTGGCGGCCCGTCGCGGTCAGGTAGGTGCGGGCCAGGTCCGGCAGGGTGTGGATCTCCGGGCCGCCCATGTCCGGGACCCGGCCCGACGGGGTGGGGACCGCCAGTTCCGCCAGGCGGTCCGCGACCTCCCCGACGGCGATCGGCTGGACCCGTACCCCGCTCGGCACCGGGACGAGCGGCAGCTTCGCCGCCGTGTCCACCAGCTGTGCCACCAGGTCGTGGAACTGCGTCGTGCGCAGGATGGTCAGGCCCAGCCCGGACGCCTCCAGCAGCCGCTCGACCCGCAGCTTCGTCCGGTAGTAGCCGAGCGGCACCACGTCCACCCCGACGATGGAGATGTAGACGATGTTGGTGACGGTCCCCGCCCGCCGGGCCGCGTCGATGAGGTGCCGGGTGGCGGTGTCGTCGCCCTTGCCCCCGCCGCGGGTGTTGCTCGCGCAGTGCACGACCACCTCAGCGCCCGCCATCGCCGCGTCCAGCCCGCTGCCCTCCGACAGATCGACCGGGTACTGCGGGGAGTGCCGGCTCAGTGCGCGGACCTCGTGGCCCGCGTTCCGGAGCCGGTCCACGACCAGTACGCCGAGGGTGCCGGTGCCACCGGTGACGAGGATGGTGCTCATGGGTCCGCCTTTCGCCGATGTGGTTCCTTCAGCAGCGGAGACCGGACGGCTCTCAGGAATGTGACAGCTGCCGCTGGAGGAATTCCAGCTTCTCCGGGTTGAGTACCGTGCTGACCTCGCTGACCAGCCCGTTCTCGAATTCCACCAGAAGAACGGCCGTCCCGCCGAAGAGCAGCGCCGGGACCCCGTTGATCTCCGCGACGCTGACCGGCAGGTCTCCGGCGAATTTCTTGAGCACCCCGATCGCGAACCTGGCCACCTTCTCCCGCCCCAGGATCGGCCGCAGCGCGGCGTTGACCACGCCTCCGCCGTCCGAGACGAACCGGACGTCGGCCGTGAGGAGCCCCTCCAGCCGGGCCAGGTCCCCGCCGCGCGCCGCCGTCATGAAGGTTTCCACGAGGCTCTGCCACCGTTCGGGGTCCGGTTCGAAGCGCCGCTCGGGCTCGGCCGCGCGTTCGGCGGCGACCCGGCCGGCGGCCCGCCGGTAGAGCTGGCGGCAGTTGGCCTCGGTGAGGTCCAGGAGGCCGGCGATCTCCCGGTGGCTGTAGGCGAAGGCCTCGCGCAGTACGTAGACGGCCCGTTCCACCGGCGTGAGTTGCTCCAGCAGCACCAGCAGGGCCATGGACACGCTGTCCCGCTGCTCCGCGGACTCCAGCGGGCCGAGTGTGCCGTCCCCGGTGAGGACCGGCTCCGGGAGCCAGGGGCCGACGTACGCCTCGCGCCGCACCCGTGCCGAGGTGAGGGTGTTGAGGCACAGGTTCGTGACGACCTTGGCGAGCCAGGCACCGGGGTGCTCGATCCCCTCGCGGTCCGCGGACGCCCAGCGCAGGTACGCCTCCTGCACGGTGTCCTCGGCCTCCGCGGCGGAGCCGAGCATGCGGTAGGCGATGCCGAACATCCGCGGCCGGTTCTCCTCGAAGTCCGCGTCGGACGCGGTGGTGTGTGTGATCACCGCAGCAGCGTACGAGGCGCGGGCGCGCGGCACGAGAGAGGACCCGGTGGCCGCCGGGCCACCGGGTCCTCACGTTCGCTCGTGCGTCAGGGTGCCGGGGTCAGCAGGCGCCCTGGTCCTTCCAGACACCCCAGTCACCGGTGGTGCCGGGCTCTTCGTTCTGGGTCCACCACTGGGCCTTCCAGTTGCGGCCCTTGTGGGAGACGACGTTGCCGCTGTTGTAGACCGTGCCCGCCACGTACGCCGGGTTGGTGCAGGTCCCGCCCGGGGGCGTGGTCGGCGGGGTCGTGGGCGGAGTGGTGGGGGGTGTGGTCGGGGGAGTGGTGGGCGGCTGGGTGCCACCGCCGGGCTGGACCGTCGTCGTTCCGCGGGCCAGGTCGCCGGCGAGGGCGTAGGTGGTGCCGGAGATCTTCACCGTCCAGTTGGAGGGCGTGGACACCGGCAGGTAGTAGTTGAACGCCAGGTCGACGGAGGCGCCGGGGGTCAGGGTCTGCCAGGCCGGGAGCTTCAGGGAGACCCGCTGGAAGTCGCCCTTGAGGCCGCCGACGTTGGTGCCGGTGTGGCCGCTGCTGATGACGGTCGTGCCGAAGCCGGACTGGTCGGAGGCGTTGTTCGGGGCCGAGGTGCCGTAGTCGAACTGGAACTCGGTGCCGCCGGGCAGCGTGGCGTTCGTGTTGTTGGTGATCTTCAGCTTCGGGGTGAGCGGGTAGTTGGAGTCACCCAGCTTGAACTCGGTGAACTCCGTCCTGATGTCCACGGCCTGGGTCGGCAGGGCGGTGGCGCCCGCCTTCTTCGCGCCGTAGGGGGAGGCCGACTTGAACTTCTGGTACATCGTGTCGGTGAGCGTGTCGCCCATCTCGTACTGGCCCTTGGCCGCGTTGTAGGCGTAGTCGCCGGCGAGTTCCCAGACCATCGTGCCGCCGATGCCCTTGTTCACGACGTAGTCGGCCTTGGCGGCCACCGACTGCTCGTCCTCCGTGGAGAGGAAGACCTTCTTCTGCGCGTTCCACAGCCACGGCGCCACCAGGGTGGAGTCGTACTTGCGGACGTAGGTGCCGGTCAGGGTGGTGTTCGCGGGGAAGCCGTATGTGGTGACGTAGTCGCCTACGACGCCCTTCTCCAGGTTCTTGGCGTGCCACATCGGGTTGGAGCCCGCCGGGGACTCGGCCCCGTTGGTGTCCTTGTCGTGCCACAGGTTGTCGATGCCGACCGCGCCGTCACCGCACTTGGTCAGGCCCGCGCCGGCCGGGCAGGTGGTCGCGGGGGCCTTGCCCCACAGGCCGTCGGTGCCGCCCTGCACGTTCTTGAAGCCGCGGGTGTAGTAGGGCAGGCCGATGTTGATCCGGCCGCCCGGCATCGAGCCGCGGAAGTAGTGATAGGCCCAGTCGGTGTTGAGGTAGCCGATGCCGCCGTACTGGGAGGTGGAGTACACGCCGGCGGCGGCGAGTTCGCCGTCCTTGCCGTCGTCGAAGAGCGAGGCGTTGGGGCCGACGTACTCGTTCCAGGCGCCGTGCAGGTCGTAGGACATGATGTTGACGTAGTCCAGGTACTTCTGGACCTGGAAGGTCTCCATGCCCCGCAGCAGGTAGCCGGAGGAGGGGGCGGCGACGGAGAGCAGGTAGTGCTTTCCGTCGGCGGCGCCCGCGCGGTCGAGCTTCTCGCGCAGGGACTTCATCAGGGCCGCGTAGCCCTGGACGAGGCCGGGGCGGCGGGCGTTGGCCAGCTGCCAGTCCAGCGGGTTGCCGGCGTCCTTCATGGTGGTCGGGTACTCGTAGTCGATGTCGACGCCGTTGAAGCCGTACTTCCGGATGAACTCGACGGAGGAGTCGGCGAAGGTGTCGATGCCTGCCTGGTTGACCGAGCCGTCGGCGTTGGTGGCCATCGAGTAGAAGCCGCCGGAGGCGACGCGGTTGCCGTCGTCGCCGAAGTAGCCGCCGGTCTCCGCCCAGCCGCCGACCGAGATCAGCGTCTTGACGTTCGGGTACTGCTTCTTGAACTTCGTCAGCTGGTTGAAGTGGCCCTTGTACGGGAGGGCCGGGTCCATCTCGGCGCCGGCGACGCCGGGCCAGGTCATCCCGGTGGCGGCGTTGTTCACGCCGTCCGAGCCGACGGAGATCTTGTTGTCGGCGCCCACGTGGGCGAAGGCGTAGTTCAGGTGGGTGACCTTGGACCACGGGATGTTGTTGGCGAGGTAGGCGGGGGCGCCGTCCTTGCCGGTGCGCCAGCCGGTGAAATATCCGATGACGCGGCGCTGGTGGTCCGCGCCCATCTTCTCGCGGCCTTCGGAGTCGTAGACCGAGCAGTAGGGGACGTCGACGCCGGCGGTCTTGTACAGCCCGTCTGGGCGACAGCCCTCGTTGTCGGCCGCGTGCGAGACGCCCGCCGAGAGCCCGCCCACCAGGAGTCCGGCGATTGCGGCGCCGGATGCCAGGAGCAGGGCTCTCGTACGTGTGGGGGACGGCATTGTGCCTCCTGGGGAGGGGAGGTTGCAGGACACAACTGGACACAACATGAAGCAACAGGACTGGTGCAGAAGCGTGTTGGCCCGTGACGTGCGCACATCTGACGGGCTGTTCCCGGGAGGATGAAGGGAACGTTAAGAGGACTAGACCACCTCGTCAATAGGTCTGGACCAACCCCGCCCGACTTGACGAAGTCCGCACCGGTACCGAACCCCCTGTGAGCCAGGCCACACCACATCGCCCGCATGGTGGCCGATCGGGCATGGCAGACTGGCTGGAGTACCAGTAGCAGCGCACTCCGGGGTCGGTGTAATTCCGAACCGGCGGTTATAGTCCGCGACCCGTCCGCAGCCAGCGGCCGGTTGACCAGGTGAGATTCCTGGACCGACGGTTAAAGTCCGGATGGGAGGCAGTGCGCGGCGGGCCAGTCACCGGTACGCCGCCGTCGGCGGTTCGTCGGCATATCCCTGCGGATATGCCAGGTCGAACCGTTTTTCCGGCCTCGGCGTCCCCTGTGCGCTGTACCGCTTCATCTGTCGTATCCCGACAGGCCCCGGAGTCCGTGCCCGATGAGGCAGGAGGACCCGGTGGCGACACACGCCGCGCACGCAGTACCCGACGCGGACACCCGTGCCATGCGCCGAGCCGTCGAGCTCGCGGCCCGCGGGCTCGGCTCCACCAGCCCCAACCCGGTCGTCGGCTGCGTCATCACGGACGCCACGGGCGCGATCGTCGGCGAGGGCTGGCACGAACGGGCCGGCGGCCCGCACGCCGAGGTCCACGCACTGCGCGCCGCGGGCGGGGCCGCACGCGGCGGCACCGCCTACGTCACCCTCGAACCCTGCAACCACACCGGCCGTACGGGACCCTGCGCCCAGGCCCTCGCCGGCGCCGGCGTCACCCGCGTGGTCTACGCCGTCTCCGACCCGAACCCGCAGGCCAGCGGCGGTTCCGCCACCCTGCGCGCGGCCGGGATCGACACCACGGCCGGACTCCTCGCGGCCGAGGCCGAGGCGGGCAACGCCGCCTGGCTGACCTCCGTACGCCTGGGCCGGCCGCACGTCACCTGGAAGTACGCCGCCACCCTCGACGGCCGCAGCGCCGCCGCGGACGGCACCAGCCGCTGGATCAGCTCCGCCGAGTCCCGCGCCGACGTCCACCGGCTGCGCGCCGAGAGCGACGCCGTCCTCGTCGGCGGCGGCACCCTGCGCGCCGACGACCCGCACCTCGCCGTCCGCGGCGTCGAAGGCGCCACGCAGCCGCTGCGGATCGCCCTCGACACCCGCGCCACGATCCCGGCGACCGCCCGCATCCTCGACGACGCCGCGCCCACCCTGCTCGTCGTCGGCGAGGACGCCGACACCCGGCACCTGCCCGGCGTCGAACTGCTCCGGCTGCCCCTGCACGACGGCCGCATCGGCGTCACGGACCTCCTCACCCACCTCGACCGGCGCGGTGTGCGCTCCGTCCTGCTGGAAGGCGGGCCCACGCTGGCCGGCGCCTTCCTCGAAGGCGGCACCGTCGACCGTGTCATCGGCTACATCGCCCCGGCCCTCCTCGGCGCGGGCCCCGCGGCCCTCGCCGACGCCGGGATCACGAACATCTCCGGTGCGCGGCGCCTCGACATCACCGAGGCAGTCCGCATCGGCCCCGATCTCCGCATCACCGCAGTCCCCGTCCCCGCCACCACCGCCACCAAGGAGCACTGAGTGTTCACCGGAATCGTCGAAGAACTGGGCGAGGTCACCGCTGTCGAGCAGCTGGAGGAAGCCTCCCGCTTCCGGCTGCGCGGCCCCCTCGTCACCGAGGGCGCCAAGCACGGTGACTCCATCGCGGTCAACGGCGTCTGCCTCACCGTCGTGGAGACCGAGGACGGCGAGTTCACCGCCGACGTCATGCAGGAGACCCTGAACCGCTCCAGCCTCGGCGCCCTGGCCAAGGGCTCCCGGGTCAACCTGGAGCGCCCGATGGCCCTCGGCGGCCGGCTCGGCGGCCACCTGGTCCAGGGACACGTGGACGGCACCGGCGAGATCATCTCCCGGACCCCCTCGGAACACTGGGAGATCGTCAAGGTCGCGCTCCCGCAGAACCTCTCCCGCTACGTCGTCGAGAAGGGCTCCATCACGGTCGACGGCGTCAGCCTCACCGTGGTCGAGGCCGCCGCCGACTGGTTCACCATCAGCCTCATCCCCACCACCCTCGCGCTGACCACGCTCGGCATCAAGCAGAGCGGCGACCCGGTCAACCTGGAGGTCGACGTCCTCGCGAAGTACGTCGAGCGCCTGCTGGCCGCCGGCGTGAACCCGCTGCACGCGGCAGGAGACGAACGGTGAGCGCCCTGACCTGGCTCAACGCGGAGGCCTTCACGGTCTTCGGCCAGAAGGTCATCTGGTCCGACATGATCGGCAACCTGATGGGCCTCGCCGCGCTCGCCCTCGGCTGGCGCCGCTCCATCTGGACCTGGCCCGCCCAGCTCCTCTCCGGCCTGATCCTCATCGCCGCCTACGCCTCCGCACACCTCGCGGGCGGCGTCGGCAAGCAGCTCCTCGTCATCGGCGTGGCCGTCTTCGGCTGGATCGCCTGGCAGCGCGGCAGGCAGCAGGCCCAGGACGGCTCCATCGCCGTACGCACCGCCACCTGGACCGAGCGCGGACTGCTGCTCGGCGGAGCGGCCCTCGGCACCCTCGCCGTCGGCGGCCTCTTCACGCTCTACCCGTCGCTGTCCTGGAGTCCCTGGGCCGACGCCTACATCTTCGTCGGCACCATCGTCGCGATGGTCGCCCAGGCCCGCGGCCTCGTCGAGTTCTGGTTCGCCTGGCTCCTCGTCGACCTGGTCGGCGTCCCCCTCGCCTTCAACAACGGACTGGCCTTCTCCGGCCTCGTCTACGTCGTGTACTTCGCCCTCGTGATCTGGGGCGCCTACGACTGGTACCAGCGCTCGCGCACCACCACCCCCGCCCCGGCCCCGGAAGGAGCAACGGCATGACCAGCCTCAAGCCCGTGCCCGACATCCCCGAAGAGACCTTCCGCCTCGACCCCGTCGAGCAGGCGATCCGCGACATCGCGGCGGGCCGTCCCGTCGTCGTCGTCGACGACGAGGACCGCGAGAACGAGGGCGACCTCGTCATCGCCGCCGAGAAGGCCACCCCCGAGATCGTCGCCTTCATGATGAGCGAGTGCCGCGGCCTGATCTGCGCCCCCATGGAGGGCCCCGAGCTGGACCGGCTCGAACTCCCGCAGATGGTCCAGAACAACACCGAGTCCATGCAGACCGCCTTCACGGTCTCCGTCGACGCGAGCGCCGCCCACGGCGTCTCCACCGGCATCTCGGCCGCCGACCGCGCCACCACCCTGCGACTGCTCGCCGACGGGGTCTCCGAGCCCGGCGACTTCGTCCGCCCCGGCCACATCTTCCCGCTGCGCGCCAAGCCGGGCGGCGTCCTCGTCCGCAACGGCCACACCGAGGCCGCCGTGGACCTCGCCCGCCTCGCCGGCCTGCGCCCGGCCGGCGCCATCGTGGAGATCGCCGGCGAGGACGGCGTCATGCTGCGCCTGCCCGAGCTGATCCCCTTCGCCCGCAAGCACGGCCTGACGATCATCTCCATCGAGGACCTGATCGCCTACCGCCGTTCCGCCGAGCCCACCGTGCGCCGCGAGGCCGAGGTCAGCCTGCCGACCGCGTTCGGCGAGTTCACCGCCTACGGCTACCGCTCCACCGTCGACGGCGTCGAGCACGTCGCCCTCGTCCACGGCGAGATCGGCGACGGCGCCGACATGCTGGTCCGCGTGCACTCCGAGTGCCTGACCGGCGACATCTTCGCCTCCCAGCGCTGCGACTGCGGCCCCCAGCTGCACGCCTCCATGGAACGCATCAAGGCCGAGGGCCGCGGCATCGTCGTCTACCTGCGCGGCCATGAGGGCCGCGGCATCGGACTCCTGTCCAAGCTGCGCGCGTACGAGCTCCAGGAGCGCGGCCGTGACACCCTCGACGCCAACCTGGAACTCGGCCTGCCCGCCGACGCCCGCGACTACGGCGCAGGCGCCCAGATCCTCGCCGACCTCGGCGTGCACAGCGTCCGGCTCATGACCAACAACCCCGAGAAGTCCGACGCCCTCGTCCGGCACGGCATCACGGTCACCAGCCGGGAGTCCATGCCGATGGAGGCCGGCGAGCACAACCTGCGGTACCTGCGCACCAAGCGGGACCGGATGGGCCACGACCTGCCCTGGCTGGACGGGCCCGTGACCACCTCCGCCTGCGGCAACCAGTAGGCACGCACCACCACCACCACCCGTACGTACATCCACCATCCCCACCACGAACCACCGAGGAGCAGAGCTGTGAGCGGCAAGGGCGCACCTGAACTGAGCGTGAAGAACTGCGGAGACCTCCGAGTCGCCGTGATCGCGGCCCAGTGGCACGAGAAGGTCATGGACGGACTGGTCGACGGAGCCCTGCGGGCCCTGCACGAGCTGGGCATCGACGAGCCCACCCTGCTCCGCGTCCCCGGCAGCTTCGAGCTCCCGGTCGTGGCGAAGGTACTGGCCGGTCGCGGTTACGACGCCATCGTCGCCCTCGGAGTGGTCATCCGCGGCGGCACGCCGCACTTCGATTACGTCTGCCAGGGCGTCACCCAGGGCCTGGTGCAGGTGTCGATCGACACCGGAGTCCCGGTCGGCTTCGGAGTACTGACCTGTGACAACGACGAGCAGGCACTGGACCGCGCCGGACTCGAAGGGTCGAACGAGGACAAGGGGCACGAAGCGGTCACCGCCGCCGTCTCCACCGCCATGACCCTGCGGACCGTCAGCGAACCCTGGCGCTAGTCCAAGGAGTGAACCCCCGCACCGGGGGACCCGGGTCAGCCCGTACTCTAAGGGCATCATGGCTGACAAGACTCCCAAGACCTTCGAGGAGCTCTTCACCGAGCTCCAGCGCAAGGCCGCCGAAGGCGACCCCAGCACCTCACGCACCGCCGAGCTCGTCCACAAGGGCGTCCATGCCATCGGCAAGAAGGTCGTCGAAGAGGCCGCCGAGGTCTGGATGGCCGCCGAGTACGAAGGCAAGGAAGCCGCCGCCGAGGAGATCTCCCAGCTGCTCTACCACGTCCAGGTGATGATGGTGGCGCGCGGGATCTCCCTCGACGACGTCTACGCCCACCTCTGAGTCCCGGCACGCACACCCGTCCGCACATCCGTAATCCACGCACCAAAGGAAGCCCCATGCTGCGCATCGCCGTCCCCAACAAGGGTTCACTCTCCGGACCGGCGTCGGCGATGCTCCATGAGGCCGGCTACCGGATGCGCAAGGAGTCCAAGGAGCTCGTGGTCGTCGACCCCGAGAACGAGGTGGAGTTCTTCTACCTCCGCCCCAAGGACATCGCGATCTACGTCTCCTCCGGCAAGCTGGACATCGGCATCACCGGCCGCGACCTGCTGCTCGACTCCGGCGCCAGCGCCGAGGAGATCCTGCCGCTGAACTTCGGCCGCTCCACCTTCCGCTACGCCACCACCCCCGGCACGGCGAAGGGCCCCGAGGACTTCGGCGGGATGACGATCGCGACCTCGTACGAGGGAATCGTCGCCAAGCACCTCGCCGACCAGGGCATCGACGCCTCCGTCGTGCACCTCGACGGCGCGGTCGAGACCGCCATCCAGCTCGGCGTCGCGCAGATCATCGCGGACGTCGTCGAGACCGGCACCAGCCTGCGCAACGCCGGCCTGGAGGTCATCGGCGAGCCGATCCTCACCTCCGAGGCCGTCGTCATCCGCGGCAACGGCGCCGACGCCGGCGACCCGCAGGTCCAGCAGTTCCTGCGCCGCCTGCAGGGCGTCCTGGTGGCCCGCAGCTACGTGATGATGGACTACGACTGCCGCGCCGAGCACCTGGAGCGCGCGGTCGCCCTCACCCCGGGCCTGGAGTCGCCGACCGTCTCCCCGCTGCACAACGAGGGCTGGGTCGCCGTCCGGGCGATGGTCCCCGCCAAGGAAGCCCAGCGGATCATGGACGACCTGTACGAGCTCGGCGCGCGCGCGATCCTCACCACGTCGATCCACGCCTGCCGCCTCTGAGGACCGGCGTGCCCGACCGGCACGCCGCCTCCCGAACCGCACCACGCCACCTCCAGAAGGCACCGCACCATGGCCGAGTCCGCCGCCCAGCCCGTCACGCCCGACCTGCCGGTCACCTTCCGGCCGACCCGCACCCGGGTCGTCCTGCTGGGCGTCGGGATCGCCATGTTCGCCACCATCACGGCGATCGCCCTGCTGCTGGAGAACCTCGGCCCGGGTGAGCGGGCCAGCTTCGTCTTCACCGCCGTCCTGCTGAGCTCCGTACTCGTCCTGCTCAGCCGCCCCAAGGTGGTCGCGGACGAGACCGGCGTCACGGTCGTCAACCTGACCACCACCCGCCGCCTGGAGTGGGCCCAGATCCTGCGGGTCAACCTCCGCCCCGGCGACCCGTGGGTCTTCCTCGACCTCAGCGACGGCACCAGCCTGCCCGCCCTCGGCATCCAGCCCGGCATCGCCAGGCAGCAGGCGATCGGCGACGCCCGCGCCCTGCGCGCCCTGGCCGAAACCCGCGGAACGGGCGCCCACGACCACTGAGTCGGCCCATCTCACGGCTGCGTACCGTTGCGGCCGGGATCTCAATGACTACCCTGGTGGCGGGGCGCAGCTGTGCGCCCTCCCACCGGCCCCGGGACCTCGTGGCCCGTGGGCACCTGCGACTTGAGGAGTGACTCCCTCCAGCAATGGACGGATCGTCCGGTAGTACCCGCGCCGCCCTCCCCTCGGAGGCGGCGGCATGACCACCCCGCTACTTCTGCTCGCGGCGGCCTTCGCCCTCATCCTCGCCAACGGTTTCTTCGTGGCCGCCGAGTTCGGCCTCGTCACCGTGGAGCGACCCGAGGCCGAACGCGCCGCAGCCGACGGAGACCGCCGTGCCCGCACGGTGGTCAAGGCCCTGCGGGAGCTGTCCTTCCAGCTCTCGGGCACCCAGCTCGGCATCACCATCACCTCCCTCGTGGTCGGCATGCTCGCCGAGCCCGCCCTCGCCGCACTGCTGGCCGGGCCGCTCGCCGCGACCGGCCTGCCGAAGGGAGCCGTCCCCGGCGTCGCCGTCGTCATCGGCATGCTGCTCGCCTCCGCCGTCCAGATGGTCGTGGGCGAGCTCGTCCCGAAGAACTGGGCGGTCTCCCGGCCGCTCCAGGTGGCCCGCTTCGTCGCCGGCCCGCAGCACGCCTTCTCCCGCGCCTTCCGCCCGGTCATCGCCGCCCTCAACGCGGTCGCCAACCGACTCGTGCGGGCGCTCGGCGTGGAACCGACCGAGGAGATGGCCTCCGCCCGGACCCCCGGCGAGCTGCTCTCCCTGGTCCGCCATTCGGCGCAGGCCGGCGCCCTCGAACAGGACACCGCCGACCTCTTCGTACGGACCCTGTCGCTGGGCGAGCTCACGGCCCAGCACGTCATGACCCCCCGCGTGAGGGTCAGCGCCCTGATGCACACGGCCACCGCGGCCGACGTCCTCAACCTGACCCGCGCCACGGGCCTGTCCCGCTTCCCGGTCTACCGCGATCGCATCGACGAGGTCACCGGCGTCGTCCACCTGAAGGACGCCCTCGCCGTGCCCGAGTCCGAACGCGACCGCACCAGCGTGAGCCGGATCTGCGTCGCCCCGCTGCTGGTACCCGGCTCCCTGCCGGTGCAGCCGCTGCTGGAGCGCCTGCGCAGCGAGCAGCCGATGGCCGTGGTCGTCGACGAGTACGGCGGCACCGCCGGCGTCGTCACCCTGGAGGACATCGTCGAGGAACTCGTCGGCGAGGTCCGCGACGAGCACGACTTCGCCGAGGACGAGACCCCCGAACTGGCCGCCGTACCGGCCGAGGACGGCCGCCCCTCGTGGGAGGCCGACGGCAGCTGCCGGGTGCAGACCCTGCGCCGGATAGGCCTGGACGTACCCGAAGGCCCGTACGAGACCGTCGCCGGCCTCGTCGCCGACCTGCTCGGCCGGATCCCCGCCCCCGGGGACCGCGCGGAACTCCCCGGCTGGAAGCTGTCCGTCCGCCGGGTCGGCCGCAACCGCGCCGAGCGGGTCCGCCTCGTCCGGCTGGCGGCGGTGCCCGCCGCCGGCACGTACCGGCCCGCCTCCGCGGCCGACGGCACGTCCGCGCTCGAACCGCAGCGGGCCGAGCTGGAAGGCGCCACCCGGTGAACGCACTCCAGCTTCTGTTCGCCCTGCTGCTGGTCCTCGCCAACGGCTTCTTCGTCGGCGCCGAGTTCGCGCTCGTCTCCGTACGGCGCAGCCAGATCGAGCCCCTCGCGGCCGACTCCAAGCGGGCCCGCCAGGTGCTCCACGGCCTGGAGAACCTGCCCCGCATGATGGCCGCGGCGCAGTTCGGCATCACCATGTGCTCGCTCACCCTCGGCGCGGTCGCCGAGCCCACCGTGGCCCGGCTGCTGGAGCCCGTCTTCCACGCCGTCCACGTACCGCAGGGCCTGGTCCACCCCCTCGGCTACGCGCTCGCGCTCACCGCCGTGGTCTTCCTGCACCTGGTCATCGGCGAGATGGTGCCGAAGAACCTGGCGATGGCCGCCCCGGAGAGGACCGCGCTCTGGTTCAGCCCCGGCCTGGTCGCCTTCGCCCGCCTGTGCGGGCCGGTCACCACCGCGCTCGGCGCCTGCGCCAAGCTCGTCCTGAAGGTCTTCAAGGTGGAGCCCAAGGACGAGGTCGAGGCCGTCTACACCTCCGCCCAGCTGGGCCGGCTCCTCAAGGACTCCCGGCAGGCCGGGCTCCTCGAACCGGTGGAGCAGGAGCGGCTGGAGGACGCGCTGGAACTGGGCAGCCGCCCCGTCACCGACGTCCTCCTCGGCCCGGACCGGCTGGTCACGGTCGGCCCGGAGGTGACCCCGCGGCAGATCGAGCAGCTGACCGTGCGCACCGGCTACTCCCGGTTCCCCGTCCGTGCCGACAGCGGCGCCTTCATGGGCTACCTGCACGTCAAGGACGTACTGGACCTGGAGGACCGGGAGCGGGCCGTCCCCCAGCGGGTCTGGCGCCGCATGACCACGCTGTGCGCCACCGTCCCGCTGGACGACGCGCTCGGCGTCATGCGCCGGGACGCCACCCACCTCGCGCAGGTGGCGGACCAGGGGGGCCGGGTCCTCGGACTGGTCGCCCTGGAGGACGTCCTGGAAATGCTGGTCGGCGAGGTCCGCGACCCCTCCCACCGCTCCTACGTCCGCGGCGCCTGACGCCGGATCCCGGTCCGGCCCGCGCACAGGCCCGGGGGAACGCCCCGCACCGCCACCCCGACCCGTCGGCTAGAGAGCCGGCGGGTCGGGCCGTTCCTGCGGGCCGCGGCCCGACAGGACCTCCCCGTACGCCTGCATCAGGTCCGGCAGCCGCAGCGTTGCCAGGTCGTCCCGTGACGGCTCACCCGCGAAGCCCGCCAGCCGCAGGTCCCGGTACGCGCAGCTCTTCTCGTACAGGGTCCGCAGGAAGCGGCCGTTGCCGAGCTCGTCGATCCAGCCCTGCTCCACCACGTGGCCGCTGATGCTGCGCAGCTCCTCCAGCGCCTCCTCGTCCCAGTGGTCCCCGTTCGCGTCCGCCAGCACCCCGCCGATCGCCGTCAGTTCCGGCGGCCGGTAGCTGGGGAAGTCCACCCGGGTGGTGAAGCGCGAGGACAGCCCCGGATTGGCGGCCAGCAGCCGGTCCATCCCGGCCGGGTAGCCCGCCAGGATCACCACCAGGTGGTCCCGGTTGTCCTCGGCCCGCTTCAGGAGCACCTGCAGGGCCTCGTCGCCGTACGCGTCGCCCTTGCTGTAGCCCGAGTTCGACAGCGAGTACGCCTCGTCCACGAACAGCACCCCGCCGATCGCGGAATCGATCAGCTCGTTCGCCTTCACCGCCGTCTGCCCGAGGAACTCGCCCACGAGGTCCGCCCGCTGGGCCTCCACCAGATGATCGCCGCCGAGCAGCCCCAGCGCGTAGAAGACCCGGCCGAGGATCCGGGCCACCGTCGTCTTGCCCGTACCGGAGGGCCCCGAGAACACGAAATGCCGCTTCGGCGGCTGCACCGGCAGGCCCTGGCCCGCCCGCAGCCGCGCCATGTGCAGCTGCGCCGAGAGCGCCTTCACCTGCCGCTTGACCGGCTCCAGGCCCACCATCCGCTCCAGCTCCGCCAGCGCCTCGGCGAGCGCCGCCGGGTCCGCCGGGCCGGCCGGCAGCCCGTCGGCCGTGCCCTGCGGCGGCACCGGCACCTTGCGCCGGGCCCCTTCCACCCGTCCCGCCGGGGGAGTGGCCGGGGGAAGCGGATCGGGCTCCGTCTGGCCGTCCGCCGCGATGTCCTGGACGGGCCCGCCGCCCAGCGCGACCGCCGCGAAGTCCCCGCCGGCCGGGGACGGGCCGTGCCCGCTGTAGCCCCCGTAGGCGGCGTACCCCGCCAGGCCCGCGAGATCGGCCACGCCGTCGGTGTCGTCGCCGTCCTCGATGGCCGTCAGCCGGGCCGCCGTGTCCATGAACGCGGGATCCACCCGGTGCACCGCCCGGTACAGCGGCAGCGCCGCCGCCGT
The DNA here is from genome assembly GCF_016755875.1 of Streptomyces spororaveus. Taxonomy (NCBI): domain Bacteria; kingdom Bacillati; phylum Actinomycetota; class Actinomycetes; order Kitasatosporales; family Streptomycetaceae; genus Streptomyces; species Streptomyces spororaveus. The sequence goes on from NZ_BNED01000005.1 coordinate 6,900,873, forward strand.
GCGCCCGGTGCCCTCGCGCGCCCGTGCCAGCCAGTACCGCAGCTCCTTGCGCTGCGGCTGCTCGCTGCGGCACCGCATCAGCGCCGCCGCCAGCATCGGCTCCGCCTGCCCGTACATCTCCAGCCGGACCCGCGCCATCCCGCCGAACAGCCCGGCCTCGATGCCCAGCAGCGGGTCGCCGACCAGCGGCTCGGTGTGCCGGACCAGCTGCTCCCAGTCCTTGACCAGATAGGCCCGGCAGGCGTGCAGGAACCGTACCTGCGCATCGGTGTCCACCGGGGGCAGCGCGGCCAGCGCCTGGTCCAGCTCGGGCACGTGGCGGCCGTCCAGCCAGTGCGAGGCGTGGGCGAGGAGCAGGTCCCGCCGGCTCTCCAGCACCGGCTGCACCCACCAGCCCAGCCAGTACCAGGAGTTCAGCGTCCGCCGGTGCCGGGCGCGCTGCTCGCCGAACCGGTCCCGGTGGGCGTACATGCGAAGTAACGCGTTGCCGGTGTCGACCCGGAGCGCGTGCAGGCCCAGCCAGGCGTCCGCCATGGTGGGGTCCAGCCGTACGGCCGCCCGGAACTCCTCCTCGGCCTGCGGATAGGCGCCCATGGTGCAGGCGTCGACCCCGCGCAGCCAGGCGAGTTCGGCCGGGGCGTGCATGTTGCCCGGCGTGCCGAAATCCATCACGTCCCCCACAAGCCTGCCCCCGTGGTGCGCGGCAACCTCCGTGACGAGCACATGAGTTGCCCACTGCGCCGATGAAATCAGGGCTGCATCGTACCTGCGGTCACGCACCTTACGTAGGGCGCGACGAGCCCGGTTCCGGCGTGCGCCCCTGGGGCGTCCGGTGACTCAGGGTGAAGGATCGGGGAGGGCCGGCCTCGCGTGACACCGCCGGAGGAGGGGTTCACGGGCAGAACGAAGCCCCCGATCACGGGGGAACAACCGGGGGCTCCGTGTCCGCGGAAGCCGGTTTGGGCCCCGCATTGAGAACGTAAGGCCGCCACGGGCCCCAGGTCAAGCGGGTCGGCAGGGCCCCGGCGGAGGCGGATTTCCGGGGGCGTTCAGGCCCGGGGGAGTTCGTCACTCCTGGTGACGGAAGTGGAGGTTCCTGCCGTCGCAGGGGCCCCGGAAGACCACTCGTATCCCGTACCACTCTGGCGCACCAGGGTGTCGGCGAAGGGGCGCGAAGGGTCGTTGGAGAAGTGCGCGCGCTCCGCGCGCTCCCATCCGTCCCAGAAGTCGGAAAGTTCACGCCCGTCCCGGTTCCGGCCCCGCTGCCAGGACTGCTCCCGCGGCGTCTCCATCCACAGCAGCCGCGCCAGCCGCGGCCGCAGCGCCGCCCGCCCCGCTCCGACCCCCTCGACCAGCAGCACCGGAGCCGGCTCCAGCACCCGCTCCGGCCCGAACCGGCGCGCCACCCAGTCGTACGGGGCCCAGTGCGCGGGCCGCCCGGCCGCCAGCGGCTCCAGCACCTGCGTGCGCAGCCGCTCCTCCCAGCCGAACAGCTCCTCGTGGGTGGCCACGTCGTCCAGGTGCAGCACGGGTGCCCCCAGAGCCTCGGCGAGCCGCCCCGCGAAGGTGCTCTTCCCGGATCCGGCGTGACCGTCGATCCCGATCAGGCGCACCGGACCGAGGGAGGGCGGCAGGGCCGCGAGCTCCCGCGCGAGTGACTCAAGTGACTGCTGTGGCTCCACCCGACCAGCGTAGACAAGCCCGACACGACCCGTGGCTTCCGGTCGCCGCCGCCGGGAACTGGAAGGGTGATGCCGGATGCCACCCGAGCGCCACCGAAGTGCCGACCCACCCTGGGGGAACACGCGATGACCGAACCCACGCCGCGCAGGGCCGTACTCGTCGCCGCACTCGCGGTCGCCACCGCGGCCACGGCCACCGCCGCCACCGTCTCCGGCGGCGGTGCCCCGGCCGCCGCCGCTCCCGCCCCGCGGCCACCGGGCCGCACCGTCGACAACCGCTTCTGGTACTCCTACGGCCACTGGCTCGCCGGTACCCACCGGGGCACCGTCGCCGTCGGGGGATCCCGCCCCGGCCTGGAGATCGGTACGGCCGTCGGCCGCACCGAGTACGCCGACCCGCACACCGGCCGCAAGAGCACCTGGGAGTACGCCACCTGGACCTCCCCGCTCCACCGCTCCACCGTGCCCGCCACCGAGGCCATCGCCTCCTGGAACGCCCGGACCCCGGCCGGCACCTGGATCCAGATCGAACTGCGCGGCACCTACACCGACGCCACCACCACCCCCTGGTACGTGATGGGCCGCTGGGCCTCCGGCGACGGCGACATCCGCCGCACCTCCGTGGACGGCCAGAGCGACGGGAGGTCCACCGTCTGGACCGACACCCTGGCCCTCGACGCCCCGGCCGCGACCGCCGGTCTGCGGATCGCGGCCTGGCAGCTGCGCCTCACCCTCCACCGCAGGCCCGGCGCCGAGCGCGGTCCCACCGTCTGGCTCGCGGGCGCCATGGTCTCCGACGTCCCCGACCGCTTCACCGTCCCGGCCTCCACGCCCTCCCGTACCGCCCGCGAACTGAAGGTCCCGCGCTACTCGCAGGAGGTCCACGCCGGCCGGTACCCCCAGTACGACAACGGCGGCGAGGCCTGGTGCAGCCCCACCTCCTCACAGATGATCATCGAGTACTGGGGTGGCAGGGCCGCCGCCTCCGCACTGACCTGGGTCGACCCGAAGTACTCGGACCCGCAGATCTGCCACGCGGCCCGCTCCACCTACGACGCCGCCTACAAGGGCTGCGGCAACTGGCCCTTCAACGCCGCCTACGCCGCCACCTACCGCGGGCTGGCCGGAGTCGTCACCCGCCTCACCTCCCTGGCCGACCTGGAAACCCTGGTCCGGGCCGGCATCCCCGCCATCACCTCCCAGTCCTTCCGCCCCGACGAGCTCACGGGCGCGGGCTACGGCACCGCGGGCCACCTGATGACCGTCATCGGTTTCACCGCCGCCGGAGACGTGATCGCGAACGACCCCAACTCGCGCGACAACACCGCCGTGCGCCGCGTCTACAAGCGCGCCGAGTGGGAGACGATCTGGCTGCGCACCAAGCGCACGGGAGCCTCCGGCAAGGTCGCGTCGGGCTCCGGCGGCATCTGTTACCTCTATGCGCCGGCCCTTCCGAGCCGGGCGCAGTTCCGGGCGCTGAGGGCGGTGGGGGTGCTGTGAGAAAGCCGCGGAATTCCCCGTTGACCAAGCGGCACGGGTAAGTGGAACATAGTGGGGTAAATGGCACATAAAGGCTTCTCAGTAGGAGGCGGCCCGCCATGACCACCCATCCCAGCATCGAACACCACCCCGACCTCGCCGAGATGCGTACCCGGTTCGAGCGGGTGACCAGCACTCCCCGGGCGCAGGCCGTCGAAGCACTGGCCCTGATCACGGGCCTGTACCTGGCCGCCTCGCCGTGGATCGCAGGATTCAGCGGCCTCACCCCGCTGGCCATCAACAACCTGATCGCCGGCCTGGCCTTCTGCCTGTGCATGAGCGGTCTGGGCTCCGCCTACGAGCGCACCCATGCGATGGCGTGGACGGCGGTCGCCCTCGGTGCGTGGACGATCATCGCCCCGTGGGCCATCGCCGGTGAGATGGACACGACGCGAACGGTGGTCAGCAACGTGATCGCCGGAGGTGTCGCCCTGTGCCTCGGCCTCGCGATGGCGGGCATGGCGAGCCGGGACCGCGAGTCCCGCGCCTGACAGGGACGCCGGAGGAAGTGCCGCAGGAAGCACCGGAGGAGGCGCCGGGGGAAGCATCGGATGAAGCATCGGATGAAGGAACGCGCCGGGTCCCGACCGAGCAGGCCGGGACCCGGCCGCCTGCCGCAGAGGCCCGGGCGGGAGCGGATCCCTGTCCTTATATGTCTATGTTTGCGTGACGCAGACCACCCCTGGCGTCCCTACCGCGAAACGTGCGAACGCTGGCACATTGGACGCCATGACTGCCGACAGCTCCGCCCCCATCGCCGCCCCCCGGGACCTCGTCCGGACCGGAGGCCCCAAGGACGACTCCACCTGGCTGGAGCACGTGCTCGGCTGGACCCTGGTGGTCGTCGTCGCCATGTTCGTCACCCAGGTCGGCTGGCTCTGACCCCGTCCCGGCCGGGGATCACCCGGGGCTCAGCAGCGCGGCGGCCGCTGTGACGAAGGCCACCGAGGCCTGCTTGGCCGAGTGCCGCCGCGCGTCCAGTTCGGCCCGGCTGGTGGCCTTGCGCAACGCGTACGTGGCATCCGCCGCCTGCTGGGCGGGGCCGGCCAGCCCGGGGACCAGTACCTGAAGGCGGATGTGCGGCGCGGTGATCGCGGCCCGGGTGTCGTGCGACCTCGTCTGCGCCTCCAGCTGATGCTCGGCGCCCGCGTCGGACAAGGCCAGGCGCTCCCGGTGGAACATCGCCGAGCGGTGGGCGTCCAGCGCCGCCGCGAACTCGGTGACGGCGCCGAGCTGGTCCTGGCGATGGCTGTCGGCGCGCTGCTCGATGCGCGCGGCGCGTGCCGACCGGTGCTGGAGGAGCCCGGCGGTCAGAGCGCCGGCGAGGGTGCCGAGTACGGCAACGATCGAAGACCACAGGGACATCGGGTGTCGGGTCCTCTCGGGTGGTCGGTTCGACGGTGAAGCCAAGACACCTTCCAGGGTGGGCGTCCTGGGGCGCTTCGAGGCTAGGGCTGTATTTGATCAGCGGTCAACTGCGTCCGCATCCAGGCCGACAGCAGACTCGCATGGACGAACTCATGCCCCCCGTATGCACGTTGTCGGCCGACACTCGCGTACCTGCTCACCGGGAACGAAATCGCCGAACACATGAGCACGGCACGGGAGTTGACCCCCTACTGCTTCGAGAGCAGGCGCGCCCACCACCGAACCGTCGCCCAGGACTCCGCGGCCGAGCCGGTCGCCCGGGGCCGGCGGCGACACCGACCACCCCCGGCGCTGAGCGCTCCGCCCCATCCTCGACGGCTACGTACGCCACGCCGGGCACCCCGCGCCGCCCACCGCACCCTCGCCGAAGGAGCGCCCGGATGCCGCATTCCCTCCCCCCCCCAGGTCGCCAGGTCGCCCGGGTTGCCCTCGTGGGCCGGCTCTCCGGTGCCGGAGGGGCCGCCCTGGACTGGATCGGCCGGCCGGGCGCCCCGGACCGGCCCGATCGCGCCGAGCTCGGGGGGCTGCTGGTGCGGTGGCCGCGCGCGACACTGAAGATGTGAGAGGAGTTCGTCCCGGAGTGTCCGGCACCTCCCGGCCCCGGGGAGCCGTTCGATCCGCTTGGTGATCTTGCCCCGGTGACGGGAAGCCCCTGATCGGGCATACTCAAGCCGCCGCAGCCGCTGAACAGCCCCTTCCGTAACCCGGAAGGGCAACATCGGCTGTGAGATTTCAGAGACCCGGCGGCGCGTCCCACACCTCACGCGTCGCCGCCGTGCCCGACCAGGGAGGAGAGCGCCGCCATGACTGACCGCGCCCCGCAGCCGGTGGACCGACAGCTGCCCACCGAGGAGTCCCGGGACCTCCTCGCCCTCGTACGCGAGATCGCGCAGCGGGAGATCCGCCCCAAGGCAGCCGAGGAGGAGGACTCCGGCCGGTTCCCGCGGGAGGTCTTCACCCTGCTCTCCGAGGCCGGCCTGCTCGGCCTTCCGTACCCCGGAGAATTCGGCGGCGGCGACCAGCCCTACGAGGTCTACCTCCAGGTCCTGGAGGAGCTGGCCGCGGCCCGCCTGACCGTCGGCCTCGGCGTCAGCGTGCACTCCCTGGCCTGCCACGGCCTCGGCGGCTACGGCACCAAGGAACAGCAGAGCGCCCACCTGCCCGCGATGCTCGGCGGCGGCCTGCTGGGCGCCTACTGCCTCTCCGAGCCGGCCGCCGGATCGGACGCCGCCTCGCTCACCACCAAGGCGGTCCGCGACGGCGACGACTGGATCATCACCGGCACCAAGGCCTGGATCACCCACGGCGGGGTCGCCGACTTCTACACCGTCCTCGCGCGCACCGGCGCCGAGGGCCCCAAGGGCATCACGGCCTTCCTGGTCCCCGGGGACGCGGAGGGCCTGACCGCGGCCGTGCCCGAGAAGAAGATGGGCATGAAGGGCTCGCCCACCGCCCAGCTGCACTTCGACGGCGTACGGGTCTCCGACGCCCGCCGCATCGGCGAGGAGGGGCAGGGCTTCAGCATCGCCCTGGCCGCTCTGGACGCCGGGCGACTGGGCATCGCCGCCTGCGCCATCGGCGTCGCCCAGGCCGCCCTTGACGAGGCCCTGACGTACGCCCTGGACCGCAAGCAGTTCGGGCACCCGATCGCGGACTTCCAGGGACTGCGCTTCATGCTCGCCGACATGGCCACCAAGATCGAGGCGGGCCGGGCGCTCTACCTCGCGGCGGCGCGGCTGCGTGACGCGGGCAAGCCGTTCTCCCGCCAGGCGGCCATGGCCAAGCTGTTCTGCACGGACGCGGCGATGGCCGTCACCACGGACGCGGTGCAGGTCCTCGGCGGCTACGGCTACACGGCGGACTTCCCCGTCGAGCGGCTGATGAGGGAGGCGAAGGTGCTCCAGATCGTCGAGGGCACCAACCAGATCCAGCGCATGGTCATCGCCCGCCACCTGGCGGGCCCGGAGACGCGCTGACCGAGGTCAGTACAACCCACTGCTGGTGGTGGGCCAGACCGGGGAGGACGTGAGCCGCGACCACTCCGGGTCACGCCGGCCGGGCAGCGTCCGGCCGGCATCGGCCCACCGCGCCAGCAGATCCCGGTAGATCGGCGGGTCGGGCACCTGCTGCGCCTGCTCACGCGGACGCTGAACCGATTCTTCGAAGCCCGGCGCCGCCGGGCGACGCCTTCGGCCCGTTGAAGACTGAAGCATGGTCATACCCGGCCAACGCGGAACCGAAGGGCCGGGTAATCGCCCCCGGGGTACGGCTATCCGTTCGAGGTGTCGCCGAACGGCGGCGTACCGGGCGCGCCGCCGCCGGAAGGCGGGGGCCGGCGTCCGGGGTCGGAACGTGGGGCGGCGGCTGCGGTGCGGCCGATCCGCGCGGGCGGCTCCGGAAGGCGCGGCGGGGGCTTCGGCGTGCGGGAGATGGGCGGCCGGAGCCGAAATGCAGGGCGGTGGTCGGCAGGTGGGGCCGGTGCGGCCGGGTCGGGACCTGTGGCGGTGGCGCTGCAGAGCGGGAGCTGCTCGGGCGGTGGTCAGTGATGTGTATGGGGGTTTCCCGTCAGTCTCATCGTCTCTCCGTGTCGGGCCGGTCCCTCAAGGGCGCTCCTTCGTCGCGTCGCTTCGCGATGGCCTTGCGGCCACCCTTGACCGACCGTCCCGCCCCGGAAATCCGAAGACTGCCGAGAAGCCCCCAAAAGAACGAGCCGGTCCAGGCTCTAAGGGACGGGGCGGCCAGAGACCCCCTGCCCGGACGGGGGCAGGGACACCCGACAGGCGGGGCCCATCCAGCCCCCGGCCCGTGTCGGGGGAAGCGCCCCAAATCGCTACGCGCTCCCCATCTCTCAGCGTCTCCAGTCCGTCCTGGGCTGGACATAGGCCGCCCACGACCTCGATCCGGCGCTCGACCTGCGTCCGACGACCGGCCGGGGCCCGCCACAAGCCGCCCACGACCTCGATCCGACGCACGACCCGCGACCGACGACCGGCCGGGGCCTGGGTACAAGCCGCCCACCACCCAGTGATTCCTCGTTCACGGCGGCGGACGGCCGTCCGTGGCGGGTCATAGGCCGCCCACCATCCGTCGGTTTCTCATTGACGGCGTCCGACGGCCGTCTGCGCGGTCATAGGCCACCGAGGACTCTCGGATGCTCCTCTTTGCCGGCGGCCGACGGCCGGTGCGCCCGCCCGGGCGCGTTGAGGGTCCTCTTTGACTGCGTCTGACTGCCGTCCGGAGGTGAAAAGGCGTGGGACTGCGGCTATTTCGTCGTGGATACAGGTCAGCGCACATGGGCGACCCAAAGGGTCGTTGGTTTGCCCCAATTGCCCCTGTCTGGGGGTTGGTTTCTGGTGTCGTGTTGGCGCTGACCCGATTCCACGACGGAATAGCGGAGGTGTCAGCCGCCAGTCCCCCTCAGAGACTCTCATCAGCCCCCAACCGGCCGCCGGTCGCAGTCTCGGAGGAGCGCGTAGCGATTTGAGGCGGCTCAATGCCCAGCGTCGGCCGGTCGTCGGACGCAAGTCGGGCATCGGGCCGGGCTGGTGGGCGGCTTGTGTCCAGGCCCCGGACGGTCGTCGGTCGCAGGTCGAGAGTCGGATCGAGGTCGTGGGCGGCCTATGCCCAGCCCAAGACGGTCGTCGGACGCCGAGACTGGGGAGTCAGTGGGGGTGGTGGGCGGCCTATGTCCAGCCCAGGACGGGGTGGAGACGCTGAGACGTGAGGAGCGCGTAGCGATTGGACGCGCCTCCCCTGATCCGGGTCTCGGTCTGGATGGGCCCCGCCTCGGGAGCGTCCCCACCCCAGTCCGGGCAGGGGGTCTCTGGCCGCCCCGTCCTGATCCTTGAGTGCCCGGCTCGTTCTTTTGGGGGCTTCTCGGCAGTCTTCGGATTTCCGGGGCGGGACGGTCGGTCAAGGGTGGCCGTCAGGCCATCGCGAAGCGACGCGACGACGAAGGAGGAGCGCCCTTGAGGGACCGGCACGACACGGAGAGACGATGAGACTGACGGGAAACCCCCATACGCCACTCTGGCCACCGAATGAGCAGCTTCTGCCTTCCGAAGCCACCGCTCCAGGACCCGGCTCCGGTCGCCTGACTCCCGTATGCCGGAGCCGCCACGCCTTCCCGGTCCCGTCCGCCTGGTTCCTGTCTGCCGGAGCCGCCGCCGCGCCTTCCTGAAGTCAGCCGCTCTGCTTCCGCCCCCGGTGCTTCTGCCGCACTGTCCGGTCCCGGCCGTCCGGCTTCCGCCCCCGGTGCCCCCGCCGCACGGTCCGGTCCCGGTCGCCCGGCTTCGCCCCGGTGCCCCCGCCACACCATCCGGTCCCGCCCGCTCGGCCCCGCCCCCGCCCCGCCCCGCCCCCCGCCTTCGGCGGGCTCGGCACGGTGCGCCGGGGTGTCAGAGCGTGCCAGAAGGGTGGCCTCGGGGCTGGTTTCTGACGTACCGTCATATTCGCCCGAGCCGCCACCCGAAGCTGCCCCAGGAGGTTCGCCATGCCCGCCGACCGGCCCGTCGCGCTCGACGAGTACCCCATCCACCAGGCCCCCTTGTCGATGAAGCATGTGGTCAGCGGCGACCGAAACGCCTACGACCGCTGCATCTTCCACGTCTTCGACCACGCCGGCCGCGCCGTCCTGATACTCGGCCTCGGGGTCTACCCCAACGCCGGGGTCATCGACGCCTACGCCACCCTCCGCGTCGGCGACGAGCTGCTCGCCGTCCGGGCCTCCGACGCCCTCACCGACGACCGGATGAACCTCTCGGTGGGACCGCTGTCCATCACCGTCGACGTGCCGCTCAAGCGGCTCACGCTCCGCTGCGCTCCCGATCCGGCCGACCCGCACGGGCTCTCGTACGACATCACCTGGACCGCCGAGTTCCCTGCCGTCTGGGAGCCGCACCACGTCCAGCGGCGCGGTGACCGCCTCATGCTGGAAGGCCGCCGCTTCGTCCAGGCCGGCCAGGTCACCGGGAGCATCCGGGCCAAGGGCGAGGAGTTCACCCTCACGCCGGGGGAGTGGACCGGCACCCGCGACCGGAGTTGGGGCGTGCGGCCGATTCCCGGCGAGGAGGGGGGCCGCGCTGCCGAGGAGTACCGCCCCGAGGGCTTTCACTGGCTGTGGATCCCGGTCCGCTTCGAGGACCGCTTCGTCATGGTCATCGCCCAGGAGGACGCCGACGGCCACCGCACCCTGAACGAGGCCGTGCAGGTCTTCCCCGAGGGCAGTGGACGCCGTGACGTCCAACTCGGCTGGCCGCACACCGACATCCGCTACCGGCCCGGCAGCCGGCACCCCGAGCGGGCCGTCGTGCACCTGACCGATCCCGCCGACCGCAAGCCCCTCGAACTGGGCGTGGAGATCCTGAACTCCTCCCCGCTCGCCGTCGGCGCCGGCTACCCGCCCGCCGGTGACTGGCAGCACGGCACCTGGCAGGGCCGCGGCTGGAGCGACCGCCGCGTCTACGACCTCTCCGACCCCGCGGCCCATCCGATGGCCGCCTACGGGGTGACCGACCACTCGGCCCGCTTCACCCTCGACGGGCGGATCGGCCACGGCATCTTCGAGCACGGCAGCTTCGGGCGACACGACCCGAGCGGATTCGCCGACTACTCCTCCGTCGCCCAGTAGGAAAGGGGATCGACCATGGCCACCGCACCACGTCCGCGCACCTCCACCCGGGAGCCCGAGGAGCTCGGCCGCCGCCTCGCCGCCTGGCTGGGCGCCAGGCTCCCCGGCGCGCGCGTCACCAACGTCCGCGTCCCCGGATCCAACGGGATGTCCAGCGAGACCCTGCTGTTCGACATAGAGCACCCCGACACCCCGCTGCGGGCCTGCGCGCTGCGCCTCGCCGCTGACCCGGCCGCCTACACCGTCTTCCCGACGTACGACATGCCGCGCCAGCACCGCGTGATGAGTCTGGTGGCCGAGCACACGGACCTGCCCGTCCCGCGCGTGCAGTGGCTGGAAGAGGATCCGGGGCCGCTGGGGGCGCCGTTCTTCGTGATGGCCCGCGCGGAGGGCCGGGTGCCGCCCGACGTCATGCCCTACACCTACGAGGGCAACTGGCTGCACGCCGCCACCGACGCCGAGCGTGCCGCCCTCCAGGAGGCGAGCGTCTCGCTGCTGGCCCGGCTGCACGACCAGTTCCCGTCCAAGGAGGCGGAGTTCCTCCTCCCCGACGGCGAGGGCACCCCGCTGCGCCGGCACGTGGACGCCCAACGGGCCTACTACTCCTGGGTGGTGGGCGGGCTCGCCCCGTCCCCGCTCATCGAGCGGGCGTTCGCCCGTCTGGAGGAGCTGTGGCCGCGGGACGAGGGCCCCGCCGTGCTCAACTGGGGCGACGCCCGGATCGGCAACGTCATCTACGACGGCTTCACACCGGTGGCCGTACTGGACTGGGAGATGGCGGCGTACGCCCCGCGCGAGGTGGACCTCGGCTGGACCGTCTACCTGCACCGGTTCTTCCAGGACCTCACGGTCGGTTTCGGCCAGCCAGGCCTGCCGGACTTCCTGCGCCGCGAGGACCTGGAGCGCCGGTACGCCGAACTCACCGGCCACACCCCGCGGGACATGGAGTTCCACACCCTCTACGCGGCCCTGCGGCACGGGATCGTGATGCTGCGCATCGCCTACCGGCAGGCCCACTTCGGCGAGGTCGAGGTCCCGGCGGACCCGGACAGCCTGATCCTGCACCACGCCGCCCTGACGGCCATGGTGCAGGGAACGTACTGGCAGGGGTAGGGGAGCGGCGCGGCCGTCAGGCCGCCTGCGCGTGCTGCTGCCGCGTCTGCGCCTGCGGCCGCGGCAGCACGGGGCTCACCACGCGGACCGGGCGCGAGCCCGGACCGCCGACGTGGGAGAAGGGCTGAGTGCGCCAGTCCAGGCCCTGGGGCAGGGCCGGCAGGACGACGGATTCGAGGTCCTGCACCTCCACCTGCTGGATCATGCCGACGGTGGGCAGCGCGTCGCTCGCGGGCCGCCCGGTGCCCGCGCACACGGTGAGGCCGAAGGGGTTCCACGGGGTCAGGCAGAGGGCGTGCTGCGGCAGGTACTCCTCGTCCGCGACGAGGGCGATCGACTGGCCGCAGTCGGGGCAGATCGCGTGGTGGATCTCGAATCCCTCGGTCTCGTCGAGGTAGTCGCCGTCCCCGCCGTCGTCCGGGTAGGTGCCGTCCGCGGATTCGAGCGGTTCCAGGGGCTCCGGTTCGGTGCGACCGGTGCGCTTGGTGTTCTGCATGGATGTATTCCCCCTTGGGTGGGCCGGGCGGGCAGGTTCTTCGGCCTCGGCCACAGCAAGCAATTCCCGTCGAGCGTCACGAGTAACCACAACGGACCGGCCTCCACCTGCATACCCCTGTGGCCTTGGTCACATGCCTGCCGCAGATGCCTCCAGTGGGCGGACACCACTGGGCCTGGAGTGCCCTTGGGCCGTAAGTTGAGCGGCTATGAGCGCAATGGAGGAGCTGGACCGCCAGATCGTGGATCTGCTCGTGCGGGACGGGCGGATGAGCTACACGGATCTGGGCAAGGCCACGGGACTGTCCACGTCGGCAGTCCATCAGCGAGTACGACGTCTGGAGCAGCGCGGGGTCATCCGCGGCTATGCGGCCGTGGTCGATCCGGAGGCCGTCGGCCTGCCGCTGACCGCGTTCATCTCGGTCAAGCCCTTCGACCCTAGTGCCCCGGACGACATCGCGGACCGGCTGGCCGGCGTCCCCGAGATCGAGGCCTGCCACAGCGTCGCGGGCGATGAGAACTACATCCTGAAGGTGCGCGTCGCCACCCCCCTGGAGCTGGAAGACCTCCTGGGCCGCCTGCGGGCCCTCGCCCACGTCTCGACGCGCACGACGGTCGTCCTGTCCACCCCCTACGAGGCGCGCCCGCCCCGCGTCTGAACCGCGCCCGCCCCGCGCCCGCCCCGTGTCCGGGCGGGGACCGAGAGGGGACCCGGTGGTCGGGCCGGGGTGGGCGACGCGGGACACTGGTCGGCATGACTGACCGCACCGCCCACTCCGCCGAGGCCGCCGGAGCACCGACCAGGACCGTTCTCCTCCGCGGGGGCGAGGTGCACAGCCCCGCCGACCCCTTCGCCACCGCGATGGTCGTCGAGCGCGGCCGTATCGCCTGGGTCGGTTCGGAGGGCGCCGCCGACGCCTTCGCGCAGGGCGTGGACGAGGTCGTCGACCTGGGCGGCGCGCTCGTCACGCCGGCCTTCACCGACGCCCACGTGCACACCACCTCCGCGGGTCTGGCCCTCACCGGGCTGGACCTCACCGGCGCGCGCACCCTGTCGGCCGCGCTGGACCTGGTACGCGCGTACGCCGCGAGCCGGCCGGCCGACCGGGTGCTGCTCGGGCACGGCTGGGACGCCTCCCGCTGGCCCGAGCGCCGGGCCCCGTACCGCGCCGAACTCGACGAGGCCACCGGTGGCCGCCCGCTCTACCTCAGCCGCGTCGACGTGCACTCGGCCGTGGTCACCACGGCCCTGCTCGCCCTCGTCCCGGGGGTCCGGCCCGACGGCGACCGGCCGCTGACCGCCGACGACCACCACGCCGTGCGGCGGGCCGCGCTGGCCGCCGTCACCCCCGCCCAGCGCGCCGAGGCGCAGCGGGCCGCCCTCGACCGGGCCGCCTCGCTGGGCATCGGCTCCGTCCACGAGTGCGGCGGGCCCGAGATCTCCTCGCCCGAGGACTTCACGGGGCTGCTCGCCCTGGCCGCCGAGCGGCCCGGGCCGCGCGTCTTCGGGTACTGGGCCGACCGGGACCTCGGGCTGGCCAGGGAGCTGGGAGCCGTCGGAGCCGCCGGGGACCTGTTCGTGGACGGGGCCCTCGGCTCGCACACGGCCTGCCTGCACGCCCCGTACGCGGACGCCGCGCACACCGGTACCGGATACCTCGACGTGCGCGCCGTCACCGAGCACGTGGCGGCCTGTACCGAGGAGGGGCTCCAGGCCGGATTCCACGCCATCGGGGACGCCGCGATCACCGCCGTCGTCGAGGGCGTGCGGGCGGCCGCCGAGAAGGTGGGCCTGGCCCGTGTCCGCGCCGCCCGGCACCGGGTGGAGCACGCGGAGATGATGACCCCCGCCACCATCGCCGCCTTCGCGGAGCTGGGGCTGACCGCTTCCGTGCAGCCCGCGTTCGACGCGGCCTGGGGCGGCGAGGACGGTATGTACGCCGACCGGCTCGGCGCCGGGCGGGCCCGTACCCTCAACCCGTACGCGGCCATGCTCAAGGCCGGTGTCCCTCTGGCCTTCGGCTCGGACGCGCCGGTCACCCCGCTCGACCCGTGGGGCACCGTCCGCGCGGCCGCCTTCCACCGCACCCCCGAGCACAGGATCTCCGTACGGGCCGCCTTCACCGCCCACACCCGGGGCGGCTGGCGGGCGCTGGGCCGGGACGACGCGGGTGTCCTCGTCCCCGGCGCGCCCGCCGACTACGCGGTCTGGCAGACGGGTGACCTGGTCGTCCAGGCCCCCGACGACCGGGTCGCCCGCTGGTCCACCGACCCCCGCTCGGGTACCCCCGGACTGCCCGACCTGAGCCCCGGATCGGCACTGCCGGTGTGCCTCGCCACGGTCGTCGGCGGGCGGGAGGTATTCGTACGCCCACAGGGGTGATCCGGCGGGCCTCGGTTCGGTACGGGCGGTCGGACCCGGATAGGTTCGGCCGGGTCCACCACAGGAAGTCCGTGCCGGACGACTCCGTCTGCGCAGCGCGCCCGCGCCTCGGGGGCGAGGGAAGGTTTCGCCGGGCGGCGGGTGGCCCCGGGTCGGGGTCCGCGGTCCAGTAGACAACGGTCACGGCGGCCCGCAGCCAGCGGGTGTCTGACCGGCCCGAAGGACCACGGGCCCCGGCCACTGTTCTAAAGTCATCCTCTGCGACCAGACGTACAGGACGTGCAAGCGCACAAAAGGGGACTCAGTGAGCGACGGCGGACAGCGGACCTACGGACCGCTCGGTACGGCCTTGGTGATCATTCCGACCTACAACGAGGCGGAGAACATCGGGCTGATCGTCGGGCGTGTGCGCGCGGCCGTGCCCGAGGCCCACATCCTCGTCGCGGACGACAACAGCCCGGACGGCACCGGCAAGCTCGCCGACGAGCTGGCGGCCGGCGACGACCACGTCCACGTGCTGCACCGCAAGGGCAAGGAGGGGCTGGGCGCCGCCTACCTGGCCGGCTTCCTCTGGGCCCTGGAGCAGGGCTACGGGGTGATCGTCGAGATGGACGCCGACGGCTCCCACCAGCCCGAGGAGCTGCCCCGCCTGCTGACCGCGCTGGCCGGCGCGGACCTGGTCCTGGGCTCCCGCTGGGTGCCGGGCGGGCGGGTGGTGAACTGGCCCAAGAGCCGGGAGTTCCTTTCGCGCGGCGGTTCCACCTACTCCCGGCTGATGCTGAACCTCCCGATGCGGGACGTGACCGGCGGCTACCGGGCCTTCCGCCGGGAGACCCTGGAAGGACTGGGGCTGGACGAGGTGGCCTCGGCGGGCTACTGCTTCCAGGTCGACCTGGCGCGCAGGGCGGTGCAGAAGGGCTTCCGTGTGGTGGAGGTCCCCATCACGTTCGTCGAGCGTGAGTTCGGCGACAGCAAGATGAGCAAGGACATCCTCGTCGAGGCGCTGTGGCGGGTCACCCAGTGGGGTATCAAGGCCCAGGCCTCCAAGCTGCTGGGCGGCGACAAGGGTGGCGAGAAGGGCAGTGACAAGGACGGCGGCAAGGGCGGCGGCCCGGGCACCCCTTAAGGGATGTCCGGTACCTCCGGCTGAGGCCGCTTTTACACGGCCCCAGGCACACTGGGTGGTATGACGACCGGTATTTCCACGGCCCCCCGGCGGCGCTCGCCCGCCCGTACGTTCCTCCCCCTGGCGATCGCCGCCTGGCTGATCCTGGAGATCTGGCTGCTCACCGTGGTCGCGGACGTGGCCGGCGGGCTCGCCGTGGCGGCGCTGCTCGCGGGCGGCATCGTCCTGGGCGCGGTGGTCATCAAGCGCGCCGGGCGGCGTGCCTTCAAGAACCTCGCGAGCACCTTCCAGCAGGCCCAGCAGGGGCAGCAGCCCACTCCGCAGCAGCCCGGCCAGGGCAACGGCCTCACGATGCTCGCCGGCCTGCTCCTGATGCTGCCCGGCCTGCTCTCCGACGTGGCGGGCCTGTTCCTGCTGCTGCCGCCCGTCCGGGCCTGGATCGGCCGCAGGGCGAGCCGCTCCCTGGAACGGAAGATGGCCTCGGCTCCGGCCGGCAGCTTCGGGGACGCCTTCCAGCAGGCCCGGATCCACTACCCCGACGGCAAGGTCGTCCAGGGCGAGGTCATCCGCGAGGACCGCCCGGGGCAGCAGGACGGCCCGGATGCCGCGTTCCGGCCGCCGCTGACCCCGTAAGGCCTCCCCGTGAGGCCCCGGAGACAAGCCGAGGGGCCCCGCCACACACTGTGTGGCGGGGCCCCTCGGCTTGTGTATCCGTCCGGCTGTCAGGCGGACTTGCGGCTGTCCCGCGGATGCACGGCAATGTTCATGGCGCCGGAACGCAGGACTGCAAGCCTTTCGGCCAGCACTTCCTCCAGCTCCTCGCGGGTGCGTCGCTCCATGAGCATGTCCCAGTGCGTTCGCGCAGGCTTGCCCTTCTTCTCTTCGGGCCCATCCCCGTCCACCAGGAGTGCCATGGCGCCGCACGCCTTGCACTCCCACTCCGGCGGAATTTCTGCCTCAACCGAGAACGGCATCTCAAATCGATGTCCGTTCTGGCATGCGTACTCCACCGCCTGGCGCGGGGCCAGATCGATGCCGCGGTCCGTCTCGTAGCTGGTAACCACGAGGCGCGTACCGCGGAGAGCTCGCTCACTCATGAATCGTGCCTCCCGGGCTTGTCGCCCACAGGACAGGTGTCGCTGTCGTCGTCATCCGGTCAACGTCCGGTCGGCGGTATAGATTCCCGCTCCGGGTCGTGCGTCGCCCGTCGTGCCGCCCCTTGTTGTACCCACCAGTGCCCGTTTTGTCACATCTGGCAGCAGATGTCACCCAACGTCCACGCATATTGAGCGCGCAGTAACGGTCCGCCTGGCAGGCCAAAGGCGTACACTACCGGCCCTTTGCTTCAACGTCTAAATTCGTTCGGAATTCGTTCGTAGATCCGGGCGGGGCGCACTCGCGGACCCGCGCTCAGATCCGCTCCGGTACAGGATTGCCTGCCGCCTCCACCGCGCGCCGCACCGGCACTCGCGCCAGCAGCACGAATCCAAGTGCGAAGAAGACCACCAGGGAGATGATCGCGTCCCGGTAGCTGCCCGTGAGCTGGTACGTCAGGCCGAACACCAGCGGCCCCACCCAGCTCAGGCCCCGGTCGCTCATCTCGTACGCCGAGAAGTACTCGGCCTCCTTGCCCGCGGGCACCAGGTGCGAGAACAGCGAGCGCGACAGGGCCTGGCTGCCTCCCAGCACCAGCCCGATCATCGCGGCGAGCGCGAAGAACCACACCGGGGTCCGCGCCGGCAGGAAGTATCCGGCCGCCAGGGTCACCGCCCACGCGGCCAGCGAGCCCAGGATCGTCCGCTTGGCTCCGTAGGTCCGGGCGAGGCGGCCCATGCCCAGTGCGCCGGCCACCGCCAGGACCTGCACCAGCAGCACCGCCCCGATCAGCGTGGACTGCTCCAGCTTCAGCTCCTCCGAGCCGTAGACGGAGGCCTGGGAGATCACGGTCTGCACGCCGTCGTTGTAGATCAGGTACGCGAGCAGGAACGACAGCGTCAGCGGGTAGCGCCGCATGTCCTTCAGCGTGGCGACGAGCTGCTTCCAGCCGCTGACGGCCGGAGCCGCCCCCGGCTCCCGCACCACGGCCCGGTCCCGCAGCCGGCGCAGCGGGATCAGCGCGAACGCCCCCCACCACAGGCCCGCGGAAGCCAGGCAGATCCGGATGGCCATCCCCTCGGAGAGACCGAAGGAGTCGTGCCCCATGTAGAGCACCAGGTTCACCACCAGCATCACGGACCCGGCCGTGTAGCCGAAGGCCCATCCCCGTGAGGAGACGGTGTCCCGCTCGTCGGGGGTGGAGATCTGCGGCAGATAGGCGTTGTACAGCACCATCGACACGGACAGGGAGGCGTTCGCCACCACGAGCAGCAGGCCGCCCAGCAGGTAGCGCTCCCCGCCGAGGAAGAACATTCCGGCCGTCGCCGCGGCGCCCGTGTAGGCGGCCGCCGCCAGCAGCGGCTTCTTGCGTCCGGTCCGGTCGGCGACGGCACCCACCAGCGGCATCAGCAGGACGGCCAGGATCACCGAGGCCGAGACCGAGTAGGCGAAGAAGGATCCGGCGCGCACCGGGATGCCCAGCGGGTGCACGAAGCCCTCGGCGTCCGCGGCGGCCTTGGCCACAGCGGTCAGGTAGGGCCCGAGGAACACGGTCAGCACGCTCGCCGAGTAGACCGAGACGGCGAAGTCGTAGAAGTACCAGCCCCGCTGCTCGCGCTTGCGCTCGGCGGCCGCGGCGGTCGCGTCCGCCGGGGCGGCCCCGGCTCTGCCGTCCTCCGACCCGGGTTCCGCTTCCTCGGTCCTGCTGCGCTCTTCCGCACTCATGCGGTGTCCCCCTCGCTGGTCCCGTTCCGCAGCGGCGTCCCGGCCCCGGCGGGAGGCGATGGGCGAAGTCAGGCCCAGGCCCCGCGCCGGTCCAGCACCGTGCGCAAGATGTCGATCCGGTCGGTCATGATGCCATCGACACCCAGGTCGAGGAGAGCCTCCATACGTTCCGGTTCGTTCACGGTCCAGACGTGTACCTGGAGTCCCCGCTCGTGCGCGGTCCGTACGAACCGGCGGTCGACCACGCGGATTCCGGCGTGGGTCTCCGGAACCTGCGCCGCCACCGCGCCCACGCGCAGCGCCGCGGGAATGGCGTACGAGCGCAGCCGCAGGCCGAGCACTCCGCGGACTCCGTAGGAGGTCGCCAGCCGGGGCCCGGCGATCCGCTGGGCGCGGGCCACCCGGCTCTCCGAGAAGGAGCCCACGCAGACCCGGTCCCAGATCCCGGCCCGGGCGATCAGGTTGACCAGCGGGTGCAGTGCCGACTCGGCCTTGACGTCGATGTTCCAGCGGGCGTCCGGGAACTCCTCCAGCAGCTCCTCGAAGAGCGGCAGGGGCTCGGTGCCCGCCACCCGGGCCTCGCGGACCTGCTTCCAGGACAGCTCCGCGATCCGGCCCCGGCCGTCGGTGACCCGGTCCAGCGTGGAGTCGTGGAAGGCGACGAGCTTTCCGTCGGCCGTGGCGTGCACATCGGTCTCGAAGTAGCGGTAGCCCGCCCCGGCGGCCCGGCGGAAGGCGGCGGCGGTGTTCTCCAGCCCGTCCGCGGCGCCGCCCCGGTGGGCGAAGGGGATCGGAGCCGGGTGGTCCAGATACGGATGGCGAAGGCGTACGTGCGTCACGGCGGCAGTATGCCCTCTGTTACCGGTGGGGAGCGCGCGGCCCGATGGCCGAGCGGTGAACGGCGCGCCGCCACGGCCGCGTGGTCCGCACCGCCGGGCGTCCGGGCGCTCGGCGGCCGGGCCTCCGGGAACCGCGGCCCCTGGCCCGGGTGGCCCCCGGCGTGACAGGCTGTGGGGGCGGAAGCAATCCAATACGGGCCGCGCCCGGCGTCGGGCGGGGCCAATTCGACGAAGGTGGACCGGACAGCATGGCCGAATGGACCTCAGCGGTCGGTGCCGCACAGCTCGCCCGTCTGATCACCTCCCAGCAGGAGCGGCCCGGTGTCCCCGGGGCCCGGAAGCCGCCCGCCTACCGGACCCTCGCCGACGGCATCCGCCTCCTCGTCCTCGAAGGCCGCGTCCCGGTCGCCGCCCGGCTGCCCGCCGAGCGCGAACTGGCCGTCGCCCTCTCCCTCAGCCGCACCACCGTCGCCGCCGCCTACGAGGCCCTGCGCGGCGAGGGGTTCCTGGAGTCCCGCCGCGGCTCCGGCAGCTGGACCTCCGTCCCGGCCGGGAACCCGCTGCCCGCCCGGGGCCTGGAGCCGCTGCCGCCCGAGTCCCTCGGCTCGATGATCGACCTCGGCTGCGCCGCGCTCCCGGCCCCCGAGCCCTGGCTCACCAAGGCCGTCCAGGGCGCGCTGGAGGAGCTGCCGCCGTACGCGCACACCCATGGGGACTATCCGGCGGGTCTGCCCGCGCTGCGCCGGATGCTCGCCGACCGCTACACCGAGCAGGGCATCCCCACCATGCCCGAGCAGATCATGGTCACCACCGGGGCGATGGGTGCCATCGACGCCATCTGCAGTCTTTTCGCCGGGCGCGGGGAGCGGATCGCCGTCGAGTCCCCCTCGTACGCCAACATCCTCCAGCTGATGCGCGCCGCCGGGGTCCGCCTGGTGCCGGTCGCCATGGCCGACGGCCTCAGGGGCTGGGACATGGACGTCTGGCGGCAGGTGCTGCGCGATTCGGCCCCCCGCCTCGCCTACGTGGTCGCCGACTTCCACAACCCGACGGGCGCGCTGGCCTCCGAGGACCAGCGCCGCGCGATGGTGGAGGCCGCCCGCTCGGCCGGCACCGTCCTGGTGGCCGACGAGACCATGCTGGAGCTCCAGCTCGACCCGGCCCTGGAGATGCCCCGGCCGGTGTGCTCCTTCGACCCGGCCGGCAGCACGGTCATCACCGTCGGCTCCGCCAGCAAGGCCTTCTGGGCGGGCATGCGGATCGGCTGGGTCCGCGCCGCCCCCGACGTGATCCGCAGCCTGGTCGCCGCCCGCGCCTACGCCGACCTCGGCACGCCGGTGCTGGAACAGCTCGCGGTGAACTGGCTGATGCGGACCGGGGGCTGGCAGGAGGCCGTCGGGCTCCGCCGCGAGCAGGCCCGGGAGAACCGCGACGCGCTGGTCGCCGCGGTCCGCCGGGAGCTGCCGGGCTGGGAGTTCGAGGTCCCGCAGGGCGGGCTGACCCTGTGGGCCCGTGCGGGCGGGCTCTCCGGCTCGCGGCTGGCCGAGGTGGGGGAGCGGGTGGGCGTACGGGTCCCCTCGGGGCCCCGGTTCGGCGTGGACGGGGCCTTCGAGGGCTATGTCCGGCTGCCGTTCACCGTGGGCGGGCCGGTGGCCGACGAGGCCGCCTCCCGGCTGGCGGCGGCGGCCCGGCTGGTCGGCACCGGCGCGGGCGGCAGCGGCGCGGAGCCGCCGCGCACCTTCGTGGCGTAGCCCGCAGGACCCGCGCCCGGCCCCGCCGCAAACCGCCTACGAAGCCTCGGCCGGTACCTCCGGAATCCCCGGGGCGTCCAGAGCCGGGCCCTGCACCGGCGGCTGCCCCTGGAGCGTCTTGCCCGGCGCGCCCTGATCCCGCCGACCGCCCCCGCCGGGCGCGAGCCGCCCCGGCAGCAGCTCCAGCACGGCCTGGCGGTACGCCGGGTGCGTGGCCTCGTCGTACGGGTCAGGGGTGGCGGGCACCTGCAGCCGGTGCACCGGTCCGGTGCCGAGCCGGGCGTACCCGCGCCCCGGCGGCACCTGCGCCGTCGGGGTGGTGTGCGGCGGCAGTCCCAGTACGTCGGCGATCTGCTGGATCGCGGCGGGCCCGAGCACGACACGGGCGCGGGTGTGCTGCCAGATGGCGTCGTGCAGCAGTTCCAGGTGCCCGAACTGCTCGGCCACCACGACGGTGACGTGCGCGGGCCGGCCGTGCCGCAGCGGTACCTGCAGCTGGGTCAGCAGGTCGGGGCCGCCTTCGGCGACGGCGAGGTGGGCCAGCACGCTCGGCTGGTCCAGCAGGATCCACAGGGGCCGCCGGGTGTCCTCGGGCGCGGGCCGTCCGGCCTCCCGGGCCCGGTGGGTGGCGATGAGCCGCCGTTCGGTCTCCTGCGCGGCCCATTCCAGGGTGGCCTGTGCCCCGGTCGGCCCGCATTCCACGGCGAGGACGCCGCAGCGGCCGGAGAGGCAGGAGTACTCGCCGCTGCCGCCGCCGTCGACGATCAGTACGTCGCCCCCGTGCCGCAGGGCCTGCAGAGCGATGTTGCGCAGCAGGGTGGAGGTGCCGCTGCCGGGCTGGCCGACGGCGAGCAGGTGGGGTTCGGAGGATCGGGGTCCGGTGCGCCAGATCACCGGTGGTACGTCCCGGGGCTCGTCGCCCTCCAGGACGGGCAGGGTGCGCTGCACGCCGCCGGCGTCGGTGAATCCGAGCACGGTCTCGCCGGGGGAGGTGACGAACGGCTGGGCGGCGATGCCCGTCGGCAGCGCCGCCAGCACCCTCAGGTCGAGCTGGTTGCCCTCCTCGTCCCAGTCGAAGAGATACTCCCGTCCGCGCCCGGACTTGGCGTGCAGCAGTGCCTCGATCCGGGCCCGTGAGGTGGCCTCGCCGTCGGTGAAGTAGGCCGGGTAGCGGATGTGGAGCCGGGTGATGCGGCCCGCCTCGTCGAACTCGTAGCCGCTGAGGGCCTTGTCCCACTCCCCGCCGTGGGCGAAGAGCGGACTTGGGTCCTCCGGGATGGAGAAGTACGGCACGAGGGCTTCGTAGAGGGAGCCGAGCCGTTCGGTCTCGGCATCGCTGGGTCCGGTCTTCGCCGGGGTGCGGTCGCGTCCGTGCCAGGCCGCCGCCGCCATGAGGGTGAGCAGGGCGAGGAGGGGGCCGTAGGGGACGAGTGCGACGACGAGGACGCAGGCGGCGCCCAGGAACAGCGCGGGACCACGCTTGTCCTTGGGGGTCTGCGACCACCGGCGCCGTCCGGACGCGGCCAGGATGCGCAGGCCGCGTCCGATGACGAGGAGCGGATGGAGGACGTCCGTGGCACTGTCGGCGGCCGTGCGAGCGAGGTCGCGGCCCCGGGCCAGCGACGTGGTGCCGCTGCTGAGGATGCGGGGAAGTGGGCGCCGGGCCACGGGCGTCTCCTGGAGTTGTCGGTGTGGCGGTGTTCCGGGTGCTGCTGGTGTCGCTGCGTGAGGGGCGGGCCAGGGGGTGTCCCCTAGAGCTTGATCCCGCCGAGCAGGCTCGCGAGGCTCGCCGTGCTCGCCGTGATGCTCGGGGCGATGGCGGAGCCGGCGAGGAAGAAGCCGAAGAGCGAGCAGACGAACGCGTGCGTCAGCTTCATCCCGTCCTTCTTGAAGAAGAGGAAGCAGATGATGCCGAGCAGGACCACGCCTGAGATGGACAGGACCATGAGGTTTCTCCTGGTTGGTGGGGACAGTCACCATCAGTTGTTCCAGGCTCACAGGAAGTATCAATGCGACAAAAGGTGCATACGGGTGAATCCGCGGGTTTTTCACTTGACCGGCTCAGTCCGGCTGGCGCGCCCGGCGCGCGGCGGGTCGAGGGTGATCATTGCCTCGGCCCGGCCCGGACATGTGCAGGCCAGGGCGCTACTCTGGCGATTCACCCGTACGGACGCAGCGCCGTGCACCCCCCTGCCCGCCCGGCCCCCGGCCGGGTCTTCGGCGTCGTGACGGGCGGGGCGGACCATGTCAGCAACGAGTGAAAGGCGGTACGAACCATGAGCGAGCACGCAGCGGAGGGCTCCGGTTCCCAGGACGTCCCCGACGAGGACGTCATCGAGCTGGCCACCAAGATCTTCGACCTCGCCCGCCAGGGCGAGACCGAGGCGCTCACCGCCTACCTGGACGCCGGGGTCCCGGCGAACCTCACCAACGACCGCGGCGACACCCTCGTCATGCTCGCCGCCTACCACGGCCACGCAGACACCGTGTCGGCCCTGCTGGCCCGCGGCGCCGAGGCGGACCGCGCCAACGACCGCGGCCAGACCCCGCTCGCCGGCGCGGTCTTCAAGGGCGAGGAGGCCGTCATCCGCGCGCTGCTCGCCGGCGGGGCCGACCCGAAGGCCGGAACCCCCTCCGCCGTGGACACGGCGCGCATGTTCGCCAAGGCCGACCTGCTGGAACTTTTCGGAGCCGAGTAGTCCGGTTTTGCCTGGGATCTGGCCGGGCCCGGACGCTTCCCCAGCTCACAGGTTGGTCACGGCGGCCATAAATGTGGTCGCGGTGCACAAACCGGCTGGGTCATCATGGCGTCGGATTCGATTCGCGAGCACGGGGGACGGGCAGAAGCGGGCGAGCGAGAACACGAAGGGTGTGCGAGGCCGGCCCGGCCTCCATGATCACGAAGCACCGACGAGAGTGAGAAGGCAATGGTCTACATCGAGCGGAACAAGACGGCGGACGTCCTCACATGCTGTTACGCGGCCCTGTGAATCCCGATTCCCGGTTGCGTCCCCAGCTTGATTTGAGGCCATTCCCATGTTCGAACCAGTCATAGCGCCGAGCGGTACCCTGCTCGGGCTCCTCCAGCGGGGCCGTGGCGACGGCACGCTGCACGCACTCGCGGCGCCCAGGGCGGAGGCCCTGGAGGCCCTCAACCAGTGCGTGCTCCGCGATCCGCGCCAGGACTGGCAGGTCGAGAACCGCTCCCTGTACTACGCCCGGCTGTACCTGGACCTCGCCGGTCCCCTGGGCGAGATCGAGGCTCACCTCTTCAGCGCCGACGACCTCGTCGACGAAGAGGACCACCGCACGGGCCTCGCCCTGTCCGTCCTGGGCCACCTGGCCTCCTACGGCCGCGACGACGCGCTCATGCTGCTGCGCCGCTACGCCGCCTCGGGGGCGAACTGGGCCTGGGCACTCGACGAGCTGGCCCTGCGTGACGACGACGAAGGCCTGCGGTCCCTGGCCGCGGCCGTCCTCGCCCGCTTCCCCGCCACGGCGGAGGGCGAGGCGCGGCTGGCCGCCGCCGTCCGCGACGCCTACGAGCCCCGCCCGTGGAGCCTGTGGGAGGAGATCCCCCAGTACGGAGAGCGCCTGCGCGCCGCCCGTCAGCAGGGCTCCTTCGACCGCTGGCAGCGCCAGATGACCCCCAGCGGCCCCCGGCCCGGCTGGGGCGTCCAGGCCGTCTTCGACTGGGCCGCCGACGGACTGCGCCGCGGCACCCCGCTGCACGTCCCCGCGGCCCGCTGCCTGGCCGCCGTGGCCCAGCCCGAGGACCGCTCCGCCATCCTCGCGGCCGCCGCCGGCGCGGACGGCGAGGCCGCCCGGGCCACCGCCCTGCACCACCTGGTCCTCGCCGAGCCGGACAACCCGGCCGTGCTGGACCTCATCGAAGCCGCTGCCGACGAGCCCGCCGTGGCCGCCTTCGAGCGCATGTGCGGCCCCGAGGCCGTCGAACGGGCCCGACGCTGGGTCCACCGCCCCGACGCGCTGGGCGAGGCCGCCGCGGCCACCCTGGCCGCCCGCGGCGGAGCCGAGGACGCGGGCCTGGTGCTCGGCGCCCTGCGCTCCACCGTGCGCGGCGCGGGCCCGGACACCCGGCGCCTGTTCGCCCTGGTGGACGGGGCCGGACGGCTCGCCATCGGCTGCGCGGCCCCCGTGCTGCGCCACGTCTACCGCGAGACCGCCTCGTCCCACCTGCGCGGCCGGGCCGCACGGGCCCTGGCCAGCACCGACCCCTCCTTCGCGGCGGGCTTCGCCGTCGAATGCCTCTGGGACTGCGAGGAGACCACCCGCGAGGTGGCGGCCCGCCACGCCGAGACGGCCGACGCCCGCGTCGCCCCGCGCCTGCGCCGCCTGGCCGCGGATCCGGCGGAGGAGGAGGACGTCCAGTCGGCCGTCCGCAGCCGCATCGCCCCGGAATCGGCCGTGTAGACCCGCCGGCAGCCCCACGACGCCACTCGGCCCGGCCCCCTGACAAGAGGGGGCCGGGCCGAGTGCTGTGACGGCGCGCGGCCGCGCAGCGCGATCAGGGCGAAAGGGTGGCCGGTGGGCTGGGGGTTCGGGTGGGGCGCCCCATTTCCTTCTCCTTCAGGTAGGCCTCCCGGAAGTCGACCGAGCAGGACGGGACCCATTCGTTCGGCAGGACTCCGAAGGCGAGTCCCCACTTCTCCTCCCACCACGGCTGGAAGTACGCCCACGTCAACACGAGTGTGTGTCCCGGGGGGACCGCCTTCGGGTTGACCTCGAGGGTGCGTCTGCCATCGCTGCTCGACACACCGGCCGCGGGATCGTCCTTCGGGCCGCGGACCCAGCCCTTGACCGCCTTGCACTCGAGTTCCGGCAGCAGCTCGGGCACGACGGTCGGGACCCCCAGTTCCTTCAGCCGGGCGGCCAGGGCCGGGAGCTGCTCCTGCCGGGGCGCATCGAACCGCAGCGACCCGTCCGGCTCCTTCGTGATCCTGGGCGCGTCCGAGGCCGAACGGCTCGGCGTGCCGGCCGGCAGGGAGCCGGTGCGGGTGCTGCCCGTGAGGGTCATGACGGCGACCACGGTGGCCGTGGCGACGCCCACCGCGAGCGGAATGCCGTACCGCCGGGCGAAGGACCGGGCGGGGGGCGCGGGCTCGATCTCCGGGAGACGGGCCAGGAGCGCTGCCTTCAGCCGCTCCTCGAAGCCACTGGGGCTGCTGTTCATCGGGCTGCCTCCATCTGGCGTGCGGTCATGGAGCCCGGGGCGCCCAGGGCGCGCCGGGCCCGGTGCAGGCGGACGCGGACCGTCGCCTGGGTGACGCCGAGGGCCTGGGCGGCCTCGGCCGGGGTGAGCTGGTCGAGCACGACCAGGTCGAGGGCGGCGCGCAGCGGCTCGGACAGGGCGGCGTGGCGCTCCGCGAGCTCCCTGAACGCGCGCTGGGCGTCGATCCGCTCCTCCAGCGCCGCCACGTCCTCGTCGTCGAGCAGGCGCCGCCCGCTCAGCCGCGCCAGCGCCCCGCTCTCGCGCGCCAGCCCGCGGGCATGGCCCGACAGGACGTTGCGGGCTATTCCGAACACCCAGGCGACCGGCGCTCCCCTGTCGGGCCGGTAGCCGCGGGCCGAGCTCATCGCGGCGAGGAAGATGTCGGCCGTCAGATCGGCCGCCAGGTGCGGGTCGGCGACCCGCCGCGTGACGAAGCCGAGCACAGCGTCGATGTGTTCCTCGTAGAACGCCGCGAACCCCTCGGGCGTGGTGAGGTCCGGTGGTCCGGTCTCGTGTCGTGGGCTGAGCACCCGGTTCCTCCCTGCGCGGGGGACCCGGTCGGCCCCCTCACCCCGTACTTGGCCGAAGCCCCCGCGAACGTTTCACCGGGACCTCACGAACCTGACCGGCACCCCCGGCCGGGCCTGTGCCGCCGCGTCCAGGGCCGGGCCCGGCGGGACCACGCCCACCACCGGGTAGCCGCCCGTCACCGGGTGATCGGCCAGGAACACCACCGGCAGCCCGTCCGGCGGCACCTGGACCGCGCCCAGCACCATGCCCTCGCTCGGCAGCTCGCCCGCCCGGGCGCGGACCAGCGCGGGGCCCGCCTCCGTCCGCAGCCCGATCCGGTTCGACCTGGCCGACACCCGGAACGCCGCCCGCCACAGCCCGGCCAGCGAAGCCTCCGTGAACCAGTCCGACCGCGGCCCCGGCCGCAGCGGGAGCAGCAGCTCCGAAGGGGGCCCGGGCAGGCCGCAGGCATCCGCCCCGGGGGCCGGATCCGGGCCGGCCGTGCCCACCGGCAGCAGCATCCCGGCGGACAGGACCGGCGGCCCCAGCCCGGACAGCAGGTCCGTGGAGCGACTGCCCAGGACCGCCGGGACGGCCAGGCCTCCCCGCACCGCGACGTAGCCGCGCACTCCCGACTCCGCCCGGCCCACCTCCAGCTCCGCCCCGGCCGGGAGCCGGACCGGCGCTCCCCAGGCCACCGGGCGACCGGAGACCCGTACCGGACAGGGCGCGCCCGTGACCGCCACGGTGGTCGCAGCCAGGGCCCGCAGCCCGACCCCGTCCAGGGTCGTCTCCAGCGCCGCCGCGTCCGCCGCGTTGCCGACCAGCCGGTTGGCCAGCGCGTACGCCGCGGTGTCCAGGGCCCCCGAGCGCGGGACCCCCAGATGCGCGTATCCCGGCCGGCCCCGGTCCTGGACCGTCGTCAGCGCCCCCGGCCGCACTACCAGCAGCCCCTCAGCCACGGCCGCCGCCCTCCTCCGCCGTGAACCGCACCCGGACCCCGGGCGCGAACAGCGCCGCCGGTTCCCGCCGCGGGTCCCACAGGACCGCGTCCGTGGAGCCGATCAGCTGCCAGCCGCCGGGGGAGGAGCGCGGGTACACCCCCGCGTACTCCCCGGCCAGCGCCAGCGAGCCCGCGGGGACGGCCGTACGGGGCGTCGCGCGGCGGGGGACGTGGAACCGCTCCGGCAGCCCCGTCAGATAGCCGAATCCCGGCGCGAAACCGCAGAAGGCCACCCGGAACTCGGTGGCGGCGACGATCCCCGGGACCTCCCGCGGGGCCACCCCCCACACCCGGGCCACCTCCACCAGGTCCGGGCCGTCGTACCGCACCGGGACGGTGACCTGCGGCCCCTGCGTCGCGGCGAGCGGCGGCACCCGCCACCGCGCGATCCGGGCGGCCAGGGCGGCCGGGTCCTGTACGCCGTCCAGCAGTACGGTCCGCGCGGCCGGCACGAGGTCCCGTACGGGCCCCAGCTCGCCCGCGTCCCGGCGGCGCAGCAGCTCGGCGTGGAGCGCGGCGACCTCGTCCGCCGAGTCCAGTTCGACCAGCAGCGCCGCACCGCCCACCACGAGGGTCCTCACGCGAAGGCCTCCACCCGGACCCCGGCCGCGCCCAGCGCCTCCCGGACCCGGCGGGCGAGCCCGGCCGCCCCCGGCGTGTCCCCGTGCAGGCACAGCGAGCGCGCGGCCACGGAGACCGGCGACCCGTCGGCCGCCGTCACCGCCCCCTCGGCCGCCATCCGGACGGCCCGCGCCACGACCGCGTCCGGGTCGTGCAGCACGGCGTCCGGCTCGCCCCGGGGGACCAGCGTCCCGGCCGGTGTGTAGGCGCGGTCGGCGAAGGCCTCCGGTACGGGGGCCAGCCCGGCCTCCCGGGCGGCGGCGAGCAGCAGGGCCCCGGGCAGCCCCAGCACCGGCAGGCCCCCCGTGGCACCGGACCCGGCCGCCAGCCGGACGCCCGCCACCACGGCGGCGGCCTGGCCGGCGTCGTGCACGGTGCGGTTGTAGAGCGCGCCGTGCGGTTTCACGTAGGACACCCGGGAACCGGCCGCCCGCGCGAACACCTCCAGCGCCCCGATCTGGTACGCCACCTCGTCGGCGAGCTCACCGGGCGGCACGTCCATGGAGCGCCGCCCGAAGCCGGCCAGATCGCGGTAGGACACCTGCGCGCCGATCCGCACGCCCCGCTCCGCGGCCAGCTCGCAGACCCGGCGCATGATGGACGGGTCGCCGGCGTGGAAGCCGCAGGCCACATTGGCGCTCGTGACGACGGAGAGCAGGGCCTCGTCGTCGGTGAGCGTCCAGCGCCCGAAGCCCTCGCCGAGATCGGCGTTGAGGTCGATCACAGGAGCGGATGCGATCATGGAATCCATGCGCTGAGCGTAGAGCAGGGGGCCGGGGGACGATCCGGCCGAACCATGCCGTTTGGGATGTTGTCAGTAACAGGACCTAGTCTTTGTCCGTGACTCTCCCCGCCCCGGCGAAGACCCTTCCGTCCCCGGCGCCGGGCCCGGCCGCCGACGAGGGCCTGGCCCGGCGGCTGCGCGCCCTCGCCTGCACCGCCCCGCTGCACGACCTCGACGTACGCAAGGCCAATCTGGCCGGCGAGTACGGGGTCTACGCGATGGCGGAGGTCGCGCTGGCCGCGATCGACCTGGTCACGCTCAACATGGACTTCGACACGGGCGCCGACCACGAGCAGATAGTGGCCAGGCTGCTGCCGCGCGTCGCGGCCCAGGCCCCGGCCCGCCCGGCGGCCGAGCACGAGCGGGTGGCCCGCTGGGTGCTGGAGAACCTGATCAACGTCGGCAGCGTGGACCGCGGTTTCCGCGCGATCTACGGCACCTTCGGCCCCGACGGCGTCTACGTGCGCCGGGACTACGACTTCAAGCTCATCGAAGAGGTCCCCGGCCACGGCGGCGTGGTCTACCTGCGCACCACCGACGAGGCCGTCAACGTCCTGGTCGGCGCCCTCGACACCGACGTCACCAGCGCCCAGATCGCCGCCGAGGTCAAGCTGGAGGTGCTGATCAGCCGCGGGCGGCTGGCCGACGCCCAGCTCGCCGCCGAACAGGCCCGCTACCGGACCGTCCAGTACGCCGAGACCCTGCGCCGCACCCTGGACGCGACGCGCCGCAACGTCCGGGCGGTCGACTGGCTCCAGGCCGTGCCCGACATGATCGCCGAGGCCCTGGACCACGTCGCCGACCGCTACCGCCACGAGAACGCGATCCTGACCAACATCCGCAAGGCGCGCGACGAGGCGGAGGAGCCGGAGAACAAGCGGCGCGCCGCCGAACTCGTCGACATCGTCAAGGACTGCATCCGCCGCCACACCCAGCTCCAGTCCCGGCTGCTGGACGCCGGCCCGCTGTTCCGCGCCGAGCAGGACCGCCAGGCCTTCGCGGCCCCGGCGCCCCGGTCCGGCATCGACCTGTACGGCCAGCTCGTCGCCCCGCTCCTGCCGCTCCCCCTGGAACAGGCGAGCCGGGTGACCGCCGCCTTCTTCGCCTCCGGCGCGGGGCTGCGCACGCCCGTCTCGGTGCGCGTGGCCGACCTGGTCGAGATCCTGCTCACCCCGCCGGTGGAGCGCGAGCACCTCGGCGCGGAGATGCCCGAGCCGGACCTCATCGCCACCCCGGACGACAGCCGCTTCAGCGAGGAGCAGCTCGCCGCCGCGATGGAGCTGCTGGACCTCCCGCACGATGCCCCGCGCCGGCTGTCCGGGCTCCTCGCGGAGGCCCGCCGCAGCGACCCGGAACTGCCCTACCTGGTGGCCCTGCTGGCCGTGCACGCGGCGAGCCCGGCCGTCGGCACGGCCTACCGGCAGGGGGAGGAGCGGCTGCTCTTCGCGGTGGACGACGGCACGCAGCTCGACGACCACGAATTCGGCGGCGCCGACCTCATCGTCGGCACCGCCCTCCTGGACGCCGCAGGCATGGCCGCCGACCGCGCGGAGGCGTCGTGACCACCGATCCAGTTCCGCCGGCTCCGGATTCAGCCCCGCCGGCGTTTGAGGCGCGGGTCCGGGCGGAGCCCGGTGCCCGGCGGAGCCGGGTTTCCTGGGGCGCTGCCCCAGACCCCGTGCCTCAAACGCCGACGGGGCTGAATCGGCCGGAGCCGCCTGGTCCGCACACCGGCCCCGCCGGCAGCAGCCGTACCGCCCGAACCACCCGCACCGCCGAGGAGATCCACCCGTGAGCGACCACCACGCCGAGCACCCCGCGTGGAGCGAGCCCGTGCAGACGGCCCCGGCCGCGCCGGTCCAGGCCGCCGCGCCGGTGACCCCCGCCGACGCCGCCGACGCGGCCCGGCTCGTCGCCTTCGGGCTCCAGCCCAAGCTGCTTCCCGCCCGGGACGCCGAGTACGCGGAGCTGCTCCGCCGCTACCGCGAGAACCCCGCCTTCGGCCGGCTCGCCGACGCCGTCGCCACCGGCCTCGGCCTCGTCGTCCTGGAGGTGTCCCCGCGCGCCGGCATGGCGGTGGCCGCCGACGAGGACTCCGTCTTCGCCGTCCGGATGGGCGACTACGCCCGCCGCACCGCCGCCGACTCCGCCGACCGCTTCCTGCACGGCCTCGCCCACCTCGCCGTCGCCGCCCTGGCCTTCCCCCGCCCCGAGGACCTCGCCGACGACGGCTACATCGGCCGCATCACCGTCAACGGCGTCGACGCATTCGTCCGGCAGACCTGCCGCCGCCTGGAGGAGCGCGCCGAGGAGCTCGGCGAGAACACCGACCCGGCCTCCGACGCCCCCGGCCTGGAGGCCGCCTGGCGCGTCTACGCCCGCCGCAGCGCGACCGGCGCCACCAAGGACGCCCGCCGCCTCGCCGGCTCCACCACCGGCATCGTCGGCAAGGCCGCCGCCTTCCTCACCGACTCCGGTTTCCTCCAGCGCACCGGCGACGAGGCCGGCGGCACCTACCGCACCACCCCCCGCTACCAGCTCCAGGTCCGTGACATGGCGGGCAGCGCGGCGATGGCCGAGCTCCTGGAACTCGGCGTGGTCCCCGTCAGCGACGGCTCCGCCACCCTGCTGCCGCCGCCCGAGGGCGACGACCTGGACCTGGCCGCCGACGCCGGGCTCCCGTTCCACGCCTGAGCCCCCGCCCCCGTACCTCCCTCACCCAGACACCACGAGAGTCCGCCGCCATGTACGAGCTGTCCCGGATCCGTCTCTACTCCATCGGGCCCGCCGGTGCGCGCTACGCCGACACCGTGCTCGACCTGCGCGGAGTCGGCGAGCCGGTGCCCCACCCGGCGCCGGCCCAGGCGGAGTTCTTCGAGGACGAGCCCACCGGGCCGCCGCGCCGCCCCGCGCCCGCCGGCGTGCTCTTCCTGGAGAACGGCGGCGGCAAGTCCGTCCTCCTCAAGCTGATCTTCTCGGTGATGCTCCCGGGCCACCGCAACACCCTCGGCGGCGCCAGCTCCGGCGTCCTGCGCAAGTTCCTGCTCGCCGACGACTGCGGGCACGTCGCCCTGGAGTGGCAGCACACCCAGACCGGCGAGTGCGTGGTCGTCGGCAAGGTCAGCGAGTGGCGCGGCCGCCAGGTCTCCAACGACCCGCGCAAGTTCGCCGAGGCCTGGTACTCCTTCCGGCCCGGGCCGGGCCTGAGCCTCGACAGCCTGCCCGTCGCCGAGGCCACCTCCGTGCGCCCGCCCGTCGAAGGCGCCTCCGGGGCCCAGGGCCGCCGCCGCACGATGAAGGGCTTCCGTGACTCCCTCACCGAGGCGGGCAAGGCGTACCCGCACCTGGAGGTGTACTTCGAGGAGATCCACGACCGCTGGAACGAGCACCTCACCGAACTCGGCCTCGACCCCGAACTCTTCCGCTACCAGCGTGAGATGAACGCCGACGAGGGCGAGGCCGCCGGCCTCTTCGCGGTCAAGAAGGACTCCGACTTCACCGACCTCCTGCTGCGCGCCGTCACCGACACCCGCGACACGGACGGACTCGCCGACCT
Organism: Streptomyces spororaveus; assembly: GCF_016755875.1. NCBI lineage: Bacteria > Bacillati > Actinomycetota > Actinomycetes > Kitasatosporales > Streptomycetaceae > Streptomyces > Streptomyces spororaveus. The sequence continues at coordinate 6,933,385 of NZ_BNED01000005.1, forward strand.
CGTCCACGGCTTCGGCAACAAGCTCGGCCGCCGCGCCGAGCTCATGGCCGAACGGGACTTCACCGCCGGTTCGGTGGACCTGCTCACCCGCATCGTCGAGGCCGCCGGAGCCCGCTCCCGGCTGCGCGACGTCCACGCGGGCGCGGAACGCCGCACGCGCACCCTCGCCCGGCGGCTCTCCGCCCGCGCCGCCGAGGAGCGCGGCCGGGCCGCCGACCTCGCCCAGCAGGTCACCGGCGCGGCCCACCAGGTCACCGCCGCGGAATCCGCGCGCACCCGCAGCGCGGCCGTCTCCGCCGAACTCGCCTACCGGCACGCCTCGCTGGCCCTGACCGTCGCCGACAAGGCCGCCGCGGCCCAGCGCCGCGAACTCCTCGAAGCCCGCACGCTCCACTCCGCCTGGCAGGCCGCCGAGAACGTGCTGCGCCACCGGGCCGCCGCCGACCGCTCCGCCCGCGTCGCCGCCGCGATCCTGGAGGCCGAGCGGGACGCCGCCCCGGCGCTGGCCGCCCGCGCCACGGCCGCCGGCGAGCTCGTCCGGGCCCTGCACACCGCCGCCGAGCACGGCGAACGGCTCGCCAACGAGGAGGAGGAGCGTTCCGCCGCCCTCCAGGACACCGGCGAGGCCGCCCACCGCGACGCCACCGCCGCCGCCACGGCCGCCCAGCGGGCCCGCAGCGAGGCCGAGCACCTGCGCTCGCGCCTCGCCGAGGTCCAGCAGGAGACCGCCGAGGCCGTACGCGCCGGCTGGCTCGACGACACCGCCCCCGACGCCGACCCGGCCCGCGCCGCCCTCGCCGCCACCGATGCCGAGAAGACCGCCGTGGCCGCCTGGGACGAGTCCCGGGAAGCCGCCCGGGCCGCTGCCGAAGCCGCCCGCGAGGCCGCTGCCGCGGAGTCCCGCGCCGAGCTCACCGCCGCCCGCGCGGCGGACGCCGCCGACGCGGCCGAGGCCGCGCACGACGCGGAGCACCGGGCGGCGGCCTCCCTCGCCACCGCCCCGCGCCTGGCGGATCTGCTGGGGCTGCCGTCGGTCCCCGACGCCTTCCTCCCGCACCCGCGCGCGGGTGCGCAGGCCGACGCCGCCGTCGGAGCCACGGCCTCCGGCGCGGTCGGGCGCCCGGGAGCCGCCGGCACCACGGCCCCGGGCCACACCGGGACCGCCGGGGGCGAGGGTCTGACCGTCGCCGACCTCGACCGCAACGCCGACGACCTCCGCACCCTGCTCACGGACGGGGTCGCCGCGGCCGAGCGCCAGCTCTTCGAGCTGCGCACCGCGGCCGCCGACGACGCCCGGATCCTCGGCGCCCTCGGCGACGGCGGCCTGCTGCCCCCGGGCCCGGACGTCCTGGCCACCGTGGAGTACCTCGGTGAGCACGGCATCCCCGCCCTCCCCGGCTGGCGCTACCTCGCCCAGTCCGTGGACCCCGCCGACCACGCCGCCGTGCTCGCCGCCCGCCCCGAACTCGTCGACGGCGTCGTCATCACCGACCCCGACACCCACGGCCGGGCCCGCGAGGTCCTCGCCGGCGCCGCCCTGCTGCCCCGCTCCACCGTCGCCGTCGGCACGGCCGCCGCCCTGCTGGCCCCGCTGCCGCCGGCCGGCGACGGAGCCGACTCCGGGGTGTTCCTCGTACCGCCGAACCCGGCCATGCACGACGAGCACGCCGCCGACGAGGAGCGCCAGGCCCTGCGTGCCCGGGCGGCCGCCCGCGACACCGAGATCCGCGACCTCGCCGCCCGCCTCGGCGGTGACCGCGAGCTCGCCGCCCGCCTCGGTTCCTGGCGCACCGGCTGCCCGCCCGGCCGCCTCACCGAACTCGCGGAGGCGGCCGCCGCCGCCCGGATGTTCGCCGAGGAGGCCGACGCCGAGCTCGCGGAGGCCCGTACCGTACGCGCCGAGGCCGACGAGGCCGCCGCCGACGCGGCCCGGGTCCGCGAGGAGCGCCAGGACACCGCCCAGCGCGCCCGCCGTGCCGCCGACGCCCTCGCCGGGCTCGCCTTCCGGCTGCGCGAGCGCGCCGGCTGGCAGGCCCGCCTGCGTGAACTCGCCGACGACGCCGCCGAGTCCGAGGCCCGCGCCGAGGTCTGCCTGGACCGGGCCCGCGCCGCCGACGAGGACCGCCGCGCCGCCCAGCGCGCCGCCGACGACGCCCGCCGCACCGCCCGCGCCCTGCGCGCCGAACGCGCCGAGATCGCCGGTGCCCCCGACCAGCTGCCCGACGGCGAAGGCGACGGCCCCCGGGCACCGCTGCCCGACCTGCGCGAGGCCTACCGCGCGGCCTCCCAGCTCTACGAGAAGGTGGGCGTCGGCGCCGACCTGCGTGCCGAACAGGCCCGCGCCGAGAGCGACGAGAGCGCCGCCCTCGCCGAACTCGACCGCCTCACCAACAAGGTCCGTACCCGGGCCGCCCAGCTCCTCGAAGGCACCGACGGGGCCGACGGCCCGTCCCGGCAGGCGGCGGCCGCCCGCGCCGAGTCCCTCGTACAGATGCTGGAGACCCGGGCGTCCACCGCCAGCGAGCAGCTCGGCCGACTGCGCGGCGAGGCCGAACGGCACGCCCCCACCGAGGGGGAGGCGCACACCGAACTCCCCGAGGAGCTCGTCCCCGAGGACGTCGAACAGGCCCAGGCCCTGCTGCGCACGGCCACCGCCCAGCTCGCCGCCCACACCGCGGCGGTGGAGAGCGCCCGGGCCGCCCACGCCGACCTGCTGCGCGCCCACCGCACCGCCGAGGACGGCGCCGGCGGCTTCGACGAGACCGCGGCGATGCTGCGGGACCTGCTGCGCGACCACACCCACCAGGACGACGAGCAGGAGCCGGTGCCCCACGCGGGCACCCTGGAGGAGGCCCGCCAGTCCGCCACCGAGGCCCGCCGCTCCCTGCGCGGCTGCTCGGCCGACCTCTCGGCCGCCGAGTCCTCGGTGCGTGAGGCGAGCGACATCCTGGTCCGGCACGCCAACGCCACCCGCTACGAGCAGGTACGCACCCCCGCGCGCCAGCAGATCCGGGAACTGCCGGCCTCCGCCCTGCCCGAGCACGCGGCGGCCTGGGCCGCGGCCTTCGCGCCCCGGCTGCGCGTCCTCACCGACGAACTGGCCCAGCTGGAGCGCAACCGCGACAGCATCGTCGACCGCCTGCGCGGCCTCGTCGAATCGGCCCTGGCCACGCTCCGCTCCGCGCAGCGGCTCTCGCAGCTCCCGGAGGGCCTCGGCGAGTGGTCGGGCCAGGAGTTCCTGCGGATCCGCTTCGAGGAGCCGGACCAGGCCACCCTCACCGAGCGCCTCGGCGAGGTCATCGACGAGGCGACCCGCGCGGCCGTGAAGAAGAACAGCACCGCCTCCTTCGGCGAGGGCCGTCGTGACGGCATGTCGCTGCTGCTGAGGGGTGTGCAGGCGGCCCTGGAGCCCAAGGGGATCTCGGTGGAGATCCTCAAGCCGGACGCGGTGCTGCGCGCCGAGCGGGTGCCGGTGGGGCAGATGGGCGACGTGTTCTCCGGCGGGCAGCTGCTGACCGCCGCGATCGCGCTGTACTGCACGATGGCGGCGCTGCGCAGCAACGACCGCGGCCGCGACAAGCACCGGCACGCGGGCACGCTGTTCCTCGACAACCCGATCGGCCGCGCCAACGCCACGTACCTGCTGGAGCTCCAGCGGGCCGTCTCCGACGCCCTCGGCGTCCAACTGCTCTACACGACCGGCCTGTTCGACACCACGGCCCTGGCCGAGTTCCCGCTGGTGATCCGCCTGCGGAACGACGCGGACCTGCGGGCGGGCCTGAAGTACATCAGCGTCGAGGAACACCTGCGCCCGGGTCTGCCGCAGCAGTCCGCCGAGGCGGAGGCCATCCACGGCGAGATCACGGCCACCCGGATGTTCCGGCGCAGCGGAGTCTCCTGACGCGCGGTCAGCCGGGCGCGGTCGGTCGGGCGCGGTCGGCCGCACGCGGGTACCCCGGCCGCAGGCGCCCGCGCGCGGGTTCCCGGCGCGCCGGATCCCCGCTCGGGGGCTCCCCGCGCGCGACCTCCCGCCGCGTGGGCGTCAGCGCGCGGGATAGCGTCCGGAGGCCGCCAGAGGGCCGTCCTCGCGGGGTATTCGGCCCGCGGAGGCCTCCCGGGCCGTCCGGGAGGCCCGCCGGGCCTCCCGGCGGCGGCCGCGCGCCGTGCTGCTCGGCTCCGACAGGACCCCGTACCGCTGGTTCCAGGTCTGCCGGGTGATCCACACGTCCAGCACGCCCCAGGTGGCCACGATCGTCCCGGCTATCGCGCCGAGCCCCATCGGGAGGGCCAGCCACGACCCGGTCAGGGTCAGGAAGAACGTGATCGTCGCCTGCGTCAGGGTCACGGCCACGATCAGCACCGCCCGCACCGCGGAGGTCCGTACCGAATCCGGCATCCGGCGCCGCCGGGCCGGCTCCTCGACCCACAGTCCCCGCCCGGCCGCACCGGCACCCGGGCCCGCACTCACACCGCCGCCCTCGTCACTGCTCATGGTCCGCTCACTCCCCACCGCGCGGTCCGTCATGCCTGCTCGCCATGGCTACTTGCCACGTGACTCGTCTGCCCGCCACGTCCGCCCCTCACGTCCGTCGCGGCACATCCCCTCGAACAGTCAGACGTACGAAGGCGCCGAGAGATTCCCGAATCGCGGATACCCTCACGGGCCGGAATGATCGCGGAACGAACAATTCCAGCCATCCATCGGGTTGCGGGAACTGACGCCCCACCAAGTGTCATCTGCCACATATCGGGCCGCACTTGACCGGAAGTGTCGGACAACTGGTGATCTTCCTCCCGGGGGCAGGCCGAAAACGTCCGGACACGCCTTCGAAGCTGCCCCCCAGCAGTAGTAGGCTCACGCCGTTTAAATGACGGAACACCGACCCCCGGTAACGGGGTTGACCTGGGGGAGGCTGGGGAGGCCATGCGCTTTCGCGGGAAGTCCATCCGCCGGAAGATCGTGGCGTTGCTCCTTGTGCCGCTCGTCTCCCTGACCGCACTCTGGGGCTTCGCCACGGTCATCACCGGCCGTGAGGCGATCCAACTCTTCGACGTGGCCTACGTCATCGACAAGGTCGGCTACCCCGTCGAGGACGTCGTCCGGGTCATCCAGAAGGAACGGCGCCAGACCCTGGTCGTCCTCGGCGACCCCCGGGCCGCCGCCGCCACGGCCGAACTCACCAAGCGCCGCGCCGAGACCGACCTGGCCATCGAGCAGATCAGCGTCAGCGCCCGCGACGCCAAGGTCATCGACGAGCTGAGCCCGCAGAGCGCCCAGCGCCTGCGCTCGATCGTCGCCGCCTTCCAGGGCCTCGGCACCATGCGCCGTTCCGTCGACCAGAACGCCCTGGACCCCACGCAGGCCCTCGATCTCTACAACCGGCTGGTCGACCCCTGCTACGACTTCCTCATGAACCTCCACGGCCTGGACAACGTGGAGGTCGACAAGGAGGGCCGCGCCCTCGTCGGCATCAGCCGCGCCCGCGAACTGCTCTCCCGCGAGGACGCCGTCATCGCCTCCGCCCTCGCCGCGCGCAACGTCGCCGCTCCCGACGTCCGCCACGTCTCCGACTTCGCCGCCAACCGCGCCCTGCTCTACGAGTTCAACCTCGTGACGCTCCCCGCCGAGGACCGGGAGCTCTTCGAGCAGTACTGGAAGGACCCCGCGACCAAGCCCCTGCGCGACGCCGAGGAGCGCTTCATAGCCGGCGGCGCCGTCAACAAGCCGCGCAGCGTCACCGCCGCCCAGTGGGACGAGGCCTCCACCAAGGTCCTCGAAGACCTGGCGACCATGGACACCGAGGCCGGCAACCGCTACCAGGAGCGCATCGAGCCCGTCGCCACGGACGTCATGGTCCAGGCCGCCGCCGCCGGCATCCTCGGCTTCCTCGCCCTGGTCTTCTCCCTGGTCCTGTCCGTACGCATCGGCCGCGACCTCGTCCGCGACCTGTCCCGGCTGCGCAAGGAGGCCCACGAGGCCTCCGGCGTCCGGCTGCCCAGCGTGATGCGCCGCCTCGCCGCGGGCGAGCCCGTGGACGTCGAGACCGAGGCACCCCACCTCGAATACGAGAAGGACGAGGTCGGCCAGGTCGGCCAGGCCCTCAACACCCTCCAGCGCGCCGCCGTCGAGGCCGCCGTCAAGCAGGCCGACCTGCGCCGCGGAGTCTCCGAGGTGTTCGTCAACCTGGCCCGCCGCAACCAGGTGCTGCTGCACCGCCAGCTGACCCTCCTCGACACCATGGAACGCCGTACCGAGGACACCGAGGAGCTGGCCGACCTCTTCCGCCTCGACCACATGACCACCCGCATGCGCCGCCACGCCGAGGGCCTCGTGATCCTCTCCGGCGCCGCGCCCTCCCGCCAGTGGCGCAAGCCCGTCCAGCTGATGGACGTCGTACGCGCCGCCGTCGCCGAGGTCGAGGACTACGAGCGCATCGAGGTGCGCCGGCTCACCCGCCTGGGCATCGTCGGCCCGGCAGTCGCCGACGTCACCCATCTCATCGCCGAACTCCTCGAGAACGCCACCGTGTTCTCACCGCCGCACACCGCGGTCCAGGTGCACGGCGAGCGCGTCGCCAACGGCTTCACCCTGGAGATCCACGACCGCGGCCTCGGCATGACCCCCGAAGCGCTGCTCGACGCGAACCTCCGGCTCGCCGAGACCCCCGAGTTCGAGCTCTCCGACACCGACCGCCTCGGCCTGTTCGTCGTCAGCCGCCTCGCACAGCGCCACAGCGTCAAGGTCGTCCTCCAGCCCAGCCCGTACGGGGGCACCACCGCGGTGCTCTTCCTGCCCGCGGCCCTGCTCACCGACGCGCCCGAGACCAACGGCGCGGGCACGCGGTTCGACGGCGCCCGCGCCGCCGCCAAGCCCCTGCGGTCCGACAAGGCCGGCCACCTCGGCCGTGCCGGGTCCGAGCGGCCCACGCCCGCCGCCATGCAGCGCGCGACGTCCGGCCGCCAGCTGCCCGCCGCCGAACTGCGCGGACCGGTCGAGCTGGAGGCCCCGCTTCCGGCCGTCGGCCTGGACGGCCTGGACCGGCTCGACGGCCTCGACGACGCCGCGGTCCTCGGCGACGCCCCCACGGCGATCACGAGCCGCACCGGCGCCGCCGGCCGCCCGGTCATGGCCACGCTCGACGACGAGACCCCGCCGAACGGCATCCCGCGCAGCGCCCTCCTGGGCCTGCGCCCGGCGGACCGGCCGCACACCGACCGGCACGCGGAGCGCGGCGGCCCCCGCAAGGGCGACCGCGACCGCGAGTCGCTCGCGCCCACCGGCCCGGTCCGGCTGGACACCCAGCGCGTGGAGGCCCCGCGTCAGGACGGCCCCCGCTCCCAGGGCGCCGTGCCGCTGCCGCGGCGCCGCCCGACCCCGACTCTGGTCGCCGAGCACGGCCGCCGGGTGGAGCCCCGTCCGGTGTCCGTGGTCCCGCAGCCCGCCCCGGCCTCAGCGGCCGGACCCGACACCGGACCCGATGCGGGGGCCGCCGCACCCGGCCCCGGCATCGGCGGGCTGCCCCGCCGGGTCCGCCAGGCGAGCCTGGCGCCCCAGCTCAAGAAGTCCCCGTCCGCCGCCCCCGCCGTTGACCAGGTGGCCGACCGCGACGCGGATGACGTACGTACGCGCATGTCCGCACTCCAGCGTGGCTGGACGGCGGGCCGCAACCAGCACGCACAGCAGAGCTCCGAGACCGAGGCGGGCACGTCCGCCGCCGACGGTCCCGCGAACGAGAACGAAGGGGACGGTCGATGACCGCACCGCAGACCGGCAACGACACCAGGGGCCGCGGCTCCGGCCCGCTCAACTGGCTCCTGGACGAGCTCGTCGACCGGGTCGGCTCCATCCGCAAGGCGGTGGTCCTCTCCGGCGACGGCCTGCCCACCGGCAGCTCCAAGGACCTGACCCGCGAGGACAGCGAGCACCTGGCGGCGGTCGCCTCCGGCTTCCACAGCCTGGCCAAGGGCGTCGGCCGGCACTTCGACTCCGGCCGGGTCCGCCAGACCGTGGTCGAGCTCGACGAGGCCTTCCTCTTCGTCATGGCCGCGGGCGACGGCAGCTGCCTGGCCGTCCTGGCCGACGCCGACTCCGACGTCGGGCAGGTGGCGTACGAGATGACGCTGATGGTCAAGCGCGTCGGCGACCACCTGGCGACCGCCCCGCGCACCGGGCTGCCAGCCGGAGGGTGAGTCGTAAGGCATGAGCGATTCAGGCCAGGACCACCCCGCCGACGCGACCGTCGGCCTCACCGCCGACGACCCGTCCCACTCCGACCCCGACCACGCGCACTGGTTCGACGACGACGCGGGGCCCGTCGTCCGCCCGTACGCCATGACCCGCGGCCGGACCAGCCACGCGGGCCAGCACCGACTCGACCTGATCGCGCTCGTCGTCGCCGAACCGGCGGCCGACGATCCGGTCTGGGACATGACCCTCTCCCCGGAACACGCCCACATCCTCGGGCTGTGCCGGGGCCGACCACAGTCGGTCGCCGAACTCGCGGCCGATCTCGACCTCGCGGTCGGGGTCGTCCGTGTCCTGATCGGCGACCTGGTCGACGAGGAACTGGTCCACGTGACCAGGCCGGTACCACCGGCAGAACTGCCCGATGAATCCATTCTGCGTGAGGTGATCGATGGCCTTCGGGCGCTTTAGCCGCACCGGTGCCATGCACGCGGTGTCGCCGGTCGAGCCGCTGACCTTGAAGATCCTGGTCGCGGGCGGCTTCGGGGTGGGCAAGACCACCCTGGTCAGCGCGGTGAGCGAAATCAGACCCCTGCGCACCGAGGAACGGCTCTCCGAGCCGGGCGTCGGTGTCGACGACACCGGGGGAGTGGAGGGCAAGAGCACCACCACCGTCGCCATGGACTTCGGGCGCATCACGCTCCGCGAGGACCTGGTGCTGTACCTGTTCGGCACGCCGGGACAGGACCGTTTCTGGTTCCTGTGGGACGAGCTGGCGCAGGGTTCGCTGGGCGCCGTCGTCCTCGCGGACACCCGCCGCCTGGCCGACTGCTTCGCCGCCATCGACTACTTCGAGCGGCGCGCGATCCCGTTCGTCGTCGCCGTCAACTGCTTCGACGGAGCCGACCGGCACCCCGTGGTGACCGTACGGACGGCGCTGGACCTCGACCCCGGGGTACCGGTGCTGCTGTGCGACGCACGGGACCGGGAATCCGTGAAGGACGTGCTGGTGGGGGTCGTGGAACACGCGATGTCCCTGGCGCGCGAGCGGCGCCGGAGCCTGTCCGCGGGCGCCTGACATCCGCGTGCCCCCCGACATGGAGGCGGCCCGTACCCCCGCCGACTGGGGTACGGGCCGCAGCTCTCACGGGGGGATTCGGGACCCGGTCGCGGAGCGGGACTGTGGAGCGAGTGTGAACCTGCCGCCGGGGGCCGTCAAGCGTTCGGACGACACCGGCGGTTCAGCGCACGGCGACGACGGCCGACCCGTGCCCGAACAGCCCCTGGTTCGCGGTGATCCCGGCCCGCGCGCCGGGCACCTGGCGCGCGCCGGCCGTACCGCGCAACTGCCAGGTCAACTCGCACACCTGCGCGATCGCCTGCGCCGGCACCGCCTCCCCGAAGGAGGCCAGCCCGCCACTGGTGTTGACCGGGATCCGGCCGCCCAGAGCCGTCGCCCCCTCCCGTACGAGCTTCGCCCCCTCACCCTCCCCGCACAGCCCGATGTCCTCGTACCACTCCAGCTCCAGGGCCGTGGACAGGTCGTACACCTCGGCGAGCGAGAGATCCTCCGGGCCGAGCCCCGCCTCCTCGTAGGCGGCGCGAGCGATCGAGGACCTGAAGGACCCGGCTGCCGGCGCGACCGCCACCGCCGAGTCGGTGGCGATGTCCGGCAGGTCCAGCACCGTCCGCGGATAGGTGGGTGTCACCGTCGAGACGGCCCGGATCCGCACCGGATCGGCCACGCCGCGCGCACGGGCGAACTCCATGCTGGTGAGTACCAGGGCCGCGCCTCCGTCGGAGGTGGCGCAGATGTCGAGCAGCCGGAGCGGATCGGCGACCACCGCCGAGTCCGCGACCTCCTCCGCGGTGACCTTCTTGCGGTAGCGGGCGTGCGGGTTGAGCAGCCCGGCCGCCGCGTTCTTCACCTTGACCTGGGCGAAGTCCTCCAGGGTGTCCCCGTGGAGGGCCATCCGGCGGCGGGCGTAGAGCGCGAAGTAGGCGGGGTTGGTGGCGCCGAGCACGCGGAACCGCAGCCAGTCCGGATCGTCGGGCCGGTCGCCGCCCGCCGGTGCGAAGAACCCCTTGGGTGCGGCGTCCGCGCCGACCACGAGCACCACGTCGGCCAGGCCGGCCAGGATCTGCGCGCGGGCGGCTCCGACGGCCTGGGCGCCGGACGCGCAGGCGGCGTACACACTGGTGACCCGCGCGCCCTGCCAGCCGAGGGCCCGGGCGAAGGTGGCGCCCGCCACGTAGCCCGGATATCCGGAGCGTACGGTGTCGGCGCCGACGACCGACTGCACCTGTGTCCAGTCCAGTCCGGCGTCGGCCAGCGCGGCCCGCGCGGCGGCCCGCCCGTACTCGACGAAACTGCGGCCCCACTTGCCCCAGGGGTGCATACCGGCCCCGAGGACGGCGATGTCGGCGCTCATTCGGCGCCTCCCACCGGCCGGAAGTGCCAGGTGGTCCGGACGGTCCCGGCGGCTTCGGCGGTCCCGCCGGTCCCGCCGGTCCCCGCGTCCTCGTTCAGTACGCCCCCGACCACCTCGACCTCCATCCCGACGGCGAGATCGGCGACCCCCACCCCGGGTGCGGCCTGCCCCAGCACCACCATCCGCTCGGCCTCCAGCTCCACCGCGACCAGCGTGTACGGCTCCCAGGGCACGGCCGGGTCGGACACGTACGGCGCGGGAGGCCGGTAGCGCCCGTCGGTGTAGGACCAGACCCGGCCGCGCGGCGACAGCGGCACCTCGGCGAGCTCGCCGCCGCCGGGGCAGTGCGGATTGCGGCAGTACGCGTCCTCGCGCGGGAAGAACACCGCGGTACAGGCCGAGCACCGGGTGCCGAGCAGCCGGAACCCGCCGCTGTCCGGCGCGTCCTCGGTGAACCACCCACTCACGACGGGTGTGCGTGTGCGTGCCACGATGCCCCTCCCTGGTCCCTGGTCAGTGATCTGACGGATCGTCAGGAGTCTGCCACGGGGGGAGTGCCCTGACACGGGTTCTCGGCAAGCCACTTCTGCGCGATCTCGCCCAACTCCGCGTCGCGCCCGGCCAGCATCATCCGGATCATCTGCGCGTCCCCGCGCAGCGACCACGCCGGATGCCCGAAGGTGGCCGGATTGTTCCCCTCGATCAGGAAGTGCGCGGGCCAGGCGGTCCCGTACCCGATCAGCGGCAGGGCCGCGAGGTATCGCCTGCGGCCGCGCGCCAGCCCGTAGGCGGTCACGGCCAGACCGGTGAGGGTGCCGGTGAGGTGGATCCAGCGGGTGGCGGCGCGCGAGTGCATCGCGACGTAGTACGGCCAGAATTCCTCGTACGAGGTGAAAGTCATGCGGGCACGGTACTCACGGCCGGACGGCTGCGACAGGGACAGGGGCCGGAACGGGGGGCGGGGACCGGGACGGGGCAGGGGCCGCGGCATACGTCCCGCAACGGCCCTCATCCACACAACCCTTGGCATACCATCGCCGGATGCCGGCACACCTGAAGGACTCGCACTGCTCCACCTGCGGAGCCCCGTACGCCACCTCCGAGTGGCCCCGCACCTGCGCGGCCTGCGGGGCGACCGCCTACCGCAACCCGCTCCCGGTGGCCGTCACCCTCCTGCCCGTCGAGGACGCGGACGGCACCGGCCTCGTGGTGATCACCCGCACCATCGAACCGGCCCTCGGTGGCGTCGCCCTCCCCGGCGGCTTCATCGACTTCGGCGAGGACTGGCGCGACGCGGTGGTCCGCGAGCTCTACGAGGAGACCGGCATCGCGGCCCCGGCCTCCGAGGTCGTCCTGGCCGACGCCCTCAGCTCCCCGGCGGGCCACCTCCTCCTCTTCGGCCTCCTCCCGCCCCGCCCGGCGGCAGAACTCCCCGCCTCGAAGCCGACGGACGAGACCACGGGCTGGCACGTCCTGCGCACCCCGTCGGTGCTGGCCTTCCCCCTGCACACCCAGGCGGCGGCGTCCTGGTTCGCCGGGAAGTACGCCTGAGTCCGACGCCGCCCGGCCGCGGACGCGGCCGGGCGGGGCGGGTCGGGGTCAGTGCCAGTTGCTGATCTGCACGTCGCGCGGGTGCGGCGCACCGGAGCCCGTCTCCACCAGGGACTTCAGGCTCATCAGGAAGATCGCCCACTTGGTGCTGCAGTGGTTCATGAACTCGACCGGCTCGCGCCAGCCCGCGTGCGCGAACATGAGGACCGTCCACGCGCCCTCCTGGGTCAGCTCGAAGCTCACCGTGGTACCGATCCACTCGGCCGGACCGTCCACGACCTCCCACAGCACCCGGGTGTCGGGGCGCAGGTCGAGCACCTTCATGTCGAAGCCGCCGAGGTCGCCGAACCGGAACTGCAGGACGTCCTCGCCGTTCCCGCTCGTGTCGGTCGTCCACCACGCGGCCAGGCCCTCGACCGTGGTGAGCGCTTCATAGACCTTCTCCGGGGGTGCGGTGATGCCTACCCGGTGCAGGATGTCCACCATCTCGCTCTCCTCATTCCTCCGTGTCGGTTCCCCGTCGTTCCCCATGCTGCTTCTGTGCGTCCTTGGCCCGCTGGATCGCTTCGGCAAGGCTCTTGACGCGCCGCAGGCGCGCGTCCCACATCTCGCCGACGGAGTTCAGCTGCGCCACGGCACGGGCCAGCTGCGCCTCGTCCACCCGGTAGCGCTTCTCCCGCCCCGCCGGCGCGGACCGGACCAGTCCGACCCGGTCGAGCACGGCCAGGTGCTTGGTCACGGCCTGCCGGGTCACCGGCAGGTGCGCGCTGAGGGTCGTCGCCGTCCCCTGGCCGTCGGCCAGCAGGAGGTCGATCATGCGGCGGCGGGTCGGGTCGCCTATCGCGGACCAGAGGTCGTCGTCGACGGCGGTGCTCATCGCGCGGCCGCCAGCCGTTCGGCGGTCGCGACCAGGCGCGGCAGGTAGAAGTCCCAGCCCTGCCGGTGGTCGTCGTAGTGGGCTTCGAGCACGGCGGCCTCCCAGCCCCGCTCGCGGTAGCCGCTCTCGCGGAAGCGGACGGTGGTGCCCTCGCCGGTGGGGACCAGCTCGAAGGTCACCAGCAGCGAGTTGCCCGGACCCGCCGTCTCCGTCTCCGTCTCGTCGTAGGTCCAGCGGAACGAGAACATCCGGGGCGGGTCGGCCTCCACGACCGTGAACGGCGCGGACTGGTGCCCGCCGTTGTCCTGGTCCGTCCACGTGAGACTGCCCGTCGCGCCCGCGGCCGGCTCGAACGCGGTGTCGGCGCTCCACCACTCCCGGATGTGCTCGGGGCTGCTGAGCACCTCGAACACCACCTCGGGCGACGCGTCGACGTGCAGTTCGCGCTCGATGCTCCCGTACTCCATGGCCGCCTCCATCTTTCGCAACCTTCGGTTGCATATCAAGCTAGCCCACTCCCGGTGGATACGCAACCGATGGTTGCGTATCCATCGGGAGTGGCAGCGGCGCCACCCCGGGCCGCGCGCGGCCCCGGTCTCGTACGTCGACGGTCCCGTGCGCCGACGGGCTCCGCGTGCCTACAGGCCCCGTACGGTCACTCCCTCCACCGGGTTGCCCGCCTCGTCCTCCACCACCACCGCGTCCCCCAGCCACCGCACCGTGTACCGCTCCACCTCACCCGCCTCGAAGCCCGGCCCCGGATCCCGGATCACCACCCCGCCCCCCGTACGCCCCCGGGCCGGAGCCCACACCTCCAGCCGCACCCCGCCGCCGGAGGCGCCACGCACCGGCAGCACCGCCCCCGCCCGCGCCAGCACCGGGATCCGGCCCTGCGGCGCGTCCAGCAGGATCTGGCCCGGCCCCTCGTACGCCGCCCCCGTCGCCGTGTCGTACCAGCGTCCCCGCGGCAGCCGCACCGCCCGCCGGTCCGCCCCGCACTCCAGCACCGGCGCCACCAGCAGCGCGTCGCCCAGCAGGAACGCGTCCTCGCAGTCCCGCAACCGCCGCTCCTCCGGCGTCCCCCACCACACCGGTCGCACGTACGGCGCCCCCGTGCGCCGCGCCAGATGGGCCAGCGTCACGAAGTACGGCCGCAGCCGCTCCCGTTCCGCCATCACCGCCGCCGCCTGCTGCGCCACCTCCGGCCCGAACTCCCACGGCTCCCGCCGCCCCGCCCAGATCGCCGAGTGCGTCCGGAACAGCGGCAGATAGGCCCCCAGTTGCAGCCACCGCACGTACAACTCCGGTGACGGTGAACCCCCGAACCCGCCGACGTCCGGACCCGAGTACGGCACCCCGCACAGCCCGAGCCCCAACACCAGCGCCAACGAGGCCCGCAGCCCCTCCCAGCTGGACTCCACGTCCCCCGACCAGGTGCCCCCGTACCGCTGCATCCCCGCCCACCCCGACCGCGAGAACAGGAACGGCCGCTCGGCCGGCCGCAGCCGCACCAGCCCCTCCCACCCCGCCCGCGCCATCCCCAGCGCGTACACGTTGTGCCCCTCGCGGTGGTCACCGCCCGCCCCGTCCAGCGCGTGCCGCGCCGACCTCGGCAGCGTCGTGTCCCCGAACGGCGCGAAGGACACCGGCTCGTTCATGTCGTGCCAGAAACCGGCGAAGCCCTGCGCCAGGCGCTCCTCGTACAGCCCGCCCCACCACTCCCGCACCGCCGGATCCGTGAAATCCGGGTACGCGCACTCACCCGGCCACACCTCACCGCGCACCTCCCCGCCCCGGGCGTCCCGCACGAAGGCCCCGCCCGCCCCCACCGTCAGCCCGGACGCGTGCACCCCGTCGCCCGCCTTCACCGCCGGGTCCACGATCGACACGAGCCGCACCCCCAGCTCCTCCAACTCCCGCGACAGCTCCGGCAGATCGGGGAAGCGCCCCTCGTCCACCGTGAACACCCGGTGCCCGTCGTAGTGATCGATGTCCAGGTGTACGGCCGACAGCGCGAGCCCGCGCGACGCGTACCCCGCGACCACCCGCCGCACCTCCTGCGCACTCCCGAAGCCCCACCGCGCGTGCTGGTACCCCAGCGCCCACTCCGGCGGCACCGCAGCCGCCCCCGTCAGCCCCGCCCACCCCTGCAACACCCGCGCCGGCGTCCCCACCAGCACCCAGCACCGCAGCGGCCCGCCTTCCATCCGCAGCTCACTCGCCCCCGGCCGGTCCGCCCCCGAACCCGCGCCCTCCTCACCCTCACGCAGCACCACCCGCCCGTCCCACGAGTTGTCGTGGAACACCAGATGCGTCCCCGCGTCCGCGACCACCATCTGCACCGGCATCGTCAGGTACAGCGGATCGACCCCCGGCCCGAAGCCCCCCTTCGGATCCGTGTTCCACAACCGGTACGCCCCGTCGCGCAGCCGCGGCCCCGCCGCCCGCCCGCCCAGCCCGAAGAACCGCGCGTCCGCCGGCACCTCGCTCCGCTGCAGCCACCGCGCCGCCCCCATCCGCGGATCCACCGGCTCCCACCACCGCGGCGGAGCCTCCCGCCGCAGCACCGCCCCGCCCGGCGTACGCACCTCCAGCGCCCCGTGCCGTGACACCGCCACCGTCACCCGCTCCGACACCACCCGCCAGCCGCCACCGGTGTCCGGCTCCAGCACGGCCCGCGGATCCGGCTCGGGCCCCTCGCCCACCACCGCGTACGAGGGCGTCGGCCCGGCCCCGTCCCAGCTCCAGAACACCGCGCCGCCCACCGTCACCCGTACCACCAGCTCGGAACGCGCGAACCGCAGCACACCCCCGCCCGGCCGGGCCTCCGTACCCGTCAGCAGCCCGGGGACGCGCGCCCGCTCCGCGCCCCGGCGCGGAAGCCCCACCGCGTCCGAGCGCCGGTGGCGCCAGGCCGAGCGCCAGGCGCGCCGACCGCGCTCCGTACCGATGTCTTTCACCGCACGTACCAGATCACGACCGTTCATGCCGCTCACCCTGCCACCGGCCCCCGGCCGAGGGGACGGCGTTCAACTGTCGTTCACCCGGCAGCGGCACCCCGGTGCCGATCACCCGACCCGCCAGGACAGCCCTGGTGCAGCGGACGATCACATGGCATGGTCCCTGTGAGCCGCCGCGCCCACACCCCCGCGCGATGGCACCGTACGCACACGAAGCGCGAGCCGCAGACTTGACCGGGAGCCGACCCATGACCTCAGCCACGCAGCCGGAACCCCTCTGGGCACCGGGCCCCGACCGGATCGCCGCGGCCCGGATCACCGCCTTCCAGGCCTGGGCCGCCGAGCGCCACGGAGCCCCCGCCGACGGCGGCTACCCGGCTCTGCACCGCTGGTCCGTCGACGAGCTCGACACCTTCTGGCAGGCCGTCGCCGAATGGTTCGACGTCCGCTTCACCACCCCGTACGCATCCGTCCTCGCCGACCGCTCCATGCCCGGCGCACGCTGGTTCACCGGAGCCACCCTCAACTACGCCGAGCACGCCCTGCGCGCCGCCGAGGACCCGGCCCGCGCGGACGAACCCGCCCTCCTGTACGTGGACGAGACCCACGAGGTCGTCCCCGTCGCCTGGGCCGAGCTCCGCCGCCAGGTCGGGTCGCTCGCGGCCGAACTGCGCACCCTCGGCGTACGCCCCGGCGACCGGGTCAGCGGCTACCTCCCCAACATCCCCGAGGCCACCGTCGCCCTCCTCGCCACCGCCGCCGTCGGCGGCGTCTGGACCTCCTGCGCCCCCGACTTCGGAGCACGCAGCGTCCTCGACCGCTTCCAGCAGGTCGAGCCCGTCGTCCTGTTCACCGTGGACGGCTACCGCTACGGCGGCAAGGAGCACGACCGCCGCGACACCGTCGCCGAGCTCCGCGCCGACCTCCCCTCCCTGCGCGCCGTCGTGCACATCCCGCTCCTCGGCACGCCCGCCCCCGCCGGCGCCCTCGACTGGTCCGCCCTGACCTCGGGCGACACCGAGCCCGTCTTCGAACCGGTCCCCTTCGACCACCCCCTGTGGGTGCTGTACTCCTCCGGCACGACCGGCCTCCCCAAGGCCATCGTCCAGTCCCAGGGCGGCATCCTCCTCGAACACCTCAAGCAGCTCGGCCTGCACTGCGACCTCGGCCCCGGGGACCGGTTCTTCTGGTACACCTCCACCGGCTGGATGATGTGGAACTTCCTCGTCTCCGGCCTGCTCACCGGCACGACCGTCGTCCTCTACGACGGCAGCCCCGGCTACCCCGACACCGGCGCCCAGTGGCGCATCGCCGAGCGCACGAAGGCCACCCTCTACGGCACCTCCGCCGCCTACGTCATGGCCTGCCGCAAGGCCGAGGTCCACCCGGCCCGCGACTTCGACCTGTCCGCCGTGAAGTGCGTGGCCACCACCGGCTCCCCGCTCCCGCCCGACGGCTTCCGCTGGCTCCACGACGAGGTCGCCGAGGACCTGTGGATCGCCTCCGTCAGCGGCGGCACCGACGTGTGCAGCTGCTTCGCGGGCGCCGTCCCCACCCTCCCGGTCCACATCGGCGAACTCCAGGCCGCCTGCCTCGGCACCGACCTCCAGGCCTGGGACCCCTCGGGCAAGCCGGTCACCGGCGAGGTCGGCGAACTCGTCGTCACCAACCCCATGCCGTCCATGCCGATCCACTTCTGGAACGACCCCGACGGCAGCCGCTACCGCGACAGCTACTTCGAGATGTTCCCCGGCGTCTGGCGCCACGGTGACTGGATCACCATCACCGACCACGGCTCGGTGATCATCCACGGCCGCTCCGACTCCACGCTCAACCGGCAGGGCGTCCGCATGGGCTCGGCCGACATCTACGAGGCCGTGGAACGCCTCCCCGAGATCAAGGAATCCCTGGTCATCGGCCTGGAGGAGCCGAACGGCGGCTACTGGATGCCTTTGTTCGTGCATCTCGTCCCCGGCGCGACCCTCGACGACGACCTGCGCGCCCGGATCAAGGCGACGATCCGCGAGGAGCTCTCCCCGCGCCACGTCCCCGACGAGGTCATCGAGGTCCCCGCGATCCCGCACACCCTCACCGGAAAGCGCATCGAGGTCCCCGTCAAGCGCCTCCTCCAGGGCACGCCCTTGGCCAAGGCGGTCAACCCGGGATCCGTCGACAACCTCGACCTCCTCCACTTCTACGAGGAGCTGGCCCGCACCCGCACCCGCGGCTGAGGCCACTGTCAGTGGCGATGATTACTCTGAGTGAGCAAGTGTTTGCGACACTCAGGGGGAGTCATGCCACGCAAGAACGACACCGGTACGACCACGGGCACGCACCGGACCCGCACCACCCACCGGCGCCGCCTGCTGCGCCGCGAGGTCCCCGGCACCGTCGGCCTGCTGGCCGACGCCGGGGACTTCGCGGCCATGTGCGGATACCGGAGCTTCGCCTTCGACCACCCCGCCGACTACGCCGACTACCTCCACGACGTGGACGGCCTGCTCAGGTCCCTCGCGGCCCAGGGCATCCACACCAGCGTCGCCCTCTTCGACCCCGAGGAGTACGCGGAGTTCTGCGGGGAGACCGGCCTCGACCCGGACACCGCCGGAACCCGCGCCCGCTTCACCGCCGAGCTCGCCGGCAGCGGCGCCCTCCTGCCGTACGCCGGCCAGACCATCGACGAACTGGTCCCGCTCCTCGTCGACGAGGCCGTCCGCCAGGCCACCTGGGAGTACGCCACCGGCGTCCTCGCCGAGGTCGGCCAGTGCGCGGACTGCGGCGAGGACATCGGCCACGCCTCCTTCGACCGTGCGGCCGACGCGCTCAAACGCCTCGTGGCCGGAGCCGGACCCGGCCATCACCACTTCGTCTGCAGCATCCCCACCGAGGCCCAGCAGCTCGTCGCCGTCCTGCACGCCGACACCACCGACGGCGACCCGGACACCCCGCCCCGCATCGAGGGCCGGGAAGGCCTCGACTTCGTGACGGTCCTCGCCGCGGGACTCGCCCTCGGCGGCCCCGGGGGACTGGTGGTGCGCACCACCGGAGAGGGCCGCCGGGACCGGGTCCACGGCTGGCGCCTGGACCGCGGCCGGCTCACCGCCCTGTCGGCCGCGGCCGTCTTCAACGCCTACTGCACCGACGCCGACACCGGAGACCCCGTCGCCCCCGAATCGGGAGTCGAGTACTGCCCCGGCTACGAGGTCGACGCGCCCGGACCGCACCACTGACCGGCCCGCAACGGACCGAGGGGCCCTCGCCACCGGCGAAGGCCCCTCGAAACCACACCGCACCGTCCGGCTACTCGCCGGACAGCACCGCCTGCGCGGCCACACGGGCCTCCTCGGCGCTGTCCGCGGCACGGGCCGCCGCCGCGGCACGCTCGCACTGGGCCAGCGTGTACTTGGCGAGCGTCGCCCGCACATAGGGAATCGAAGCGGCACCCATGGAAAGAGAGGTGACACCCAGACCGGTCAGCACACAGGCCAGGAGCGGATCCGAAGCGGCCTCGCCACAGACACCGCAGCTCTTGCCCTCCGCCCGGGCGGCATCAGCCGCCATGGCGATCAGGTCGAGCAGTGCCGGCTGCCACGGGTCCTGGAGCCGCGAGACGGCGCCGACCTGACGGTCGGCGGCGAAGGCGTACTGGGCCAGGTCGTTCGTGCCCAGCGACAGGAACTCGACTTCCTGAAGGATGGAACGTGCCCGCAGCGCGGCGGAGGGGATCTCCACCATCGCACCGAACTTCGCCTTCAGACCGGCCTCCCGGCAGGCGTCCGCGAAGGCCTTGGCATCGATCCGGTCGGCGACCATCGGCGCCATGACCTCAAGGTAGACCGGCAGCCCCTCCGCAGCCTTGGCCAGCGCGGTGAGCTGCGTACGCAGCACGTCCGGGTGGTCGAGCAGCGAGCGCAGCCCGCGCACACCCAGCGCCGGGTTGGGCTCGTCGCCCGGCGTCAGGAAGTCCAGCGGCTTGTCGGCGCCCGCGTCGAGCACCCGCACGACGACACGGCCCTCGGGGAAGGCCTCGAGCACCTTGCGGTAGGACTCGACCTGCTTCTCCTCGGACGGGGCCTTCTTGCTGTCGTCCAGGAAGAGGAACTCGGTGCGGAACAGTCCCACACCCTCCGCTCCGGCCTCGACGGCAGCCGGCACGTCCGCGGGACCGCCGACATTGGCCAGCAGCGGCATCTTGTGACCGTCGGAGGTCGCACCCGGACCGGACGAGGCGGCCAGGGCCGCCTTGCGCTCGGCGGCCGCGGCCTCCAGCTCGGCCCGCTTCTGCGGCGACGGGTCCACGAACAGGTCGCCCGTGCTGCCGTCCACCGCGATCACGGTGCCCTCGGCGATCTCACCGGCACCGGGCAGCGCCACGATCGCCGGCACGCCCAGCGCACGCGCGAGGATCGCGCTGTGGCTGGTCGGCCCGCCCTCCTCGGTCACGAAACCGAGGACGAGCGCCGGGTCGAGCAGCGCCGTGTCGGCGGGCGCCAGGTCTCGCGCGATCAGTACGTACGGCTCGTCACTGTCGGGCACGCCCGGCATCGGCACACCCAGCAGCCGCGCCACGATGCGGTTGCGTACGTCGTCCAGGTCGGCCACCCGGCCAGCCATGTACTCGCCGGCTCCCGCGAGCAGGTCGCGGTATGCGGCGAACGCGTCGTACACACCGCGCTCCGCGGTGCTGCCGACGGCGATCCGCCGGTCGACGTCCGCCATCAGCTCGGGGTCCTCGGCGATCATCGCCTGGGCCTCCAGCACGTGCTGGGCCTCGCCACCGGCCAGCTGGCCACGCGCGATCAGATCGGCCGCCACGGCACTCACGGCCTGACGGGCGCGCCCCTGTTCGCGCGCCGCCTCGTCCGCGGTGATCTGCCTGGCCGGCGGCTCCAGAACCGCCGTGCCCATGTGCCGCACCTCGCCGATCGCCACCCCGTGGCTCACGCCGACGCCTCGCAGCGTTGTCTCCATTTCACCCGTCTCCGATTGAGCGGCGGGCCCGGGCCCGCCGCGGTGGATGTCCGACCGCTCGTACCGGCGGACGTGTCACTGCCAGCTGAAGAGAACTTCGTCAGCCTTCACGTCGCCGGATTCGACGACATCGGAGAGGGATTCGGCGGTCGCCTCCAGCGCCACGACGGGGCAGATCGGCGACTTGCCGGCCGCCTCGACGGCAGCGGGGTTCCAGCGGATGACGGCCTGGCCGCGGGTCACGGTGTCGCCCTTGTTCACGAGGAGCTCGAAGCCCTCGCCGTTGAGCTGAACCGTGTCGATGCCGAGGTGCGTGAGTACACCGTGACCCTCACCGTCGACGACCACGTACGCGTGCGGGTGCAGGGAGACGACCACACCGTCGACGGGGGACACCGCCTCAGCCGGCTCGCGCACGGGATCGATAGCGGTGCCGGGTCCCACCATCGCGCCGGAGAACACCGGATCGGGCACTGCCGCGAGTCCGATGGCACGCCCGGCAAGTGGGGACGTCACGCTGGTCATGGGGGCCTCCCAGGGGTGGGGCTCTTCGTGTCGCCGTCACTGCCTGTCGCGAACGGCGTACTCTTCAGAAGGATATGGCACAAGATGTTCGGGTTCGCCCGATGTTGATCCTGGT
>NZ_BNED01000006.1 GCF_016755875.1 Streptomyces spororaveus
GGACCCTGACCCGGAGCGGGATGTCGCACCGGGTCGGCGCCGCTGCCCGGCAGCCGCGCCGTCAAGACATGGACCGACGCCCTCGGCCGCACCTCCGAGATCGATCACTACACCGCCACCGACCTCAGCACGTCGACCAGGACCGGCTACGCCTACGACGTTCGCGGCAAACTCGCCAAGGTCACCGACACGGCCGGCAAACTGGACCTACACCCACGACGCCCGCGGACGGATGACCTCGTCGCAGGACCCCGACACGGGCAGGTCGACGTTCACCTACAACAACCTCGACCAGCAGGTCTCGACAACCAACGTCGACAACGTCACCCAGTACACGTCGTACGACGTACTCGGCCGCAAGACCGCACTGCGCGACGACTCCGAAACCACCGACCCCATCGCCCCTGGACCTACGACACCCCCCGGGCGGCAAGGGCCAGCCCGTCGCCTCCACCCGCAAATGGGCGCCGGCTCGTACAAGACCGAGGTCACCGGCTACGACAGCGAGTACCGGCCGACCGGATCGAGGATCACCATCCCGGACCTGCCCGCCACGAAAGGGTCTGGCCGGCAGTTACGCCTACAGCACCACGTACACCCCCACGGGCAAGGTCCAGTCGACGACCCTCCCGGCCACGATCGGTGGTCTCGCCTCCGAGAAGCTGATCACCCGCTACAACGCCGACGGCATGGTGCAGACCGTGTCCGGGCTGTCCTGGTACACCGCGGAAACGGTCTACAGCCCCTACGGCGAGATCCTGCGTACCGCCTCCGGCAACGCACCGAACCGCGTGTGGACCACGAACACCTACGACCCCCACACCGGACGGGTCGCCTCGGCGACCAGCCACAAGGAGACACGTGACTCCGCGTCCGGCTCGAATCTCCTCTCCTCCCTCAGCTACACCTACGACTCGGTCGGCAACCCGACCTCCATCACCGACACCTACCCCGGCATCACCCCGCAGTCCCCGACCCTCGTCGACCGTCAGTGCTACACCTACGACGCCATGGGACAGCTCGTCCGAGCTTGGACGGGCAAGACGGAAGGCTGCCCCACCGGTCCCGCGGGCCCGGCGCGCACGGAAGTGGGATCGGGTACGCCGGGTGACGCCTACTGGCAGGACTACCAGTTCGACGCCATAGGCAACCGCACCAGGCTGACCGATCGCGACCCCACCAACAGCGCCCTCGACGACGAGACGACGTACACGTACGGCGTGGAGATCAGGGGCGGCGCCCTGCCGAACCCGAAGAAGCAGCCCCACGCCCTGACCAAGGTCAACAAGACCACCAGGACGCCTGGTTCCTCGGTCGACTCCCTGTCCACCTACACCTACAGCGCGGCGGGCAGCGCCAAGACCCGCACCATCGACGGTGACACCCAAACCCTGAACTGGGACCACCGCAGCAAGCTCCTCTCGGCCACCAGCCCCGGCATCGGCTCCGTCGCGGTCACGGGCCTTTCCGGCAAGTGCCTCGACGTCCAGGACGGCAACACCACTGACGGCACCCCCGTCCAGCTGCTCTCCTGCAACGAGAGCAAGCCCCAGCAGTGGCGCATCACCGGCGACACCGTCCGCGCTCTCGGCAAATGCCTCACCTCCGAAAACGGCAAGGCCGTCCTGAAGGCCTGCAAGCCGGGCGAGGCGAGTCAGAAGTTCACCTACCGGGAGACGGACAAGGCCCTTATCACCGGCACCAACCAGTGCCTCACCGTCCCCAGCGACAATGACGCCGAGGGCAACGACCTGCACACCTTCACGTGTGCCGGCCCGGCCGTCACGGCGGCGCAGCAGTGGAGCTTCGGCAACCTCACCAGCTACCTCTACGACGCGTCCGGCAACCGGGTCGTCCAGGAAACCGGAAGCGCCCGCACCCTCTACCTCGGTGAAACCGAGATCACCGTCGACAAGGCCGGCAAGGCCATCGACGCCGTCCGCTACTACAACAGCCCCAGCGCCCCGACCACGGTCCGCCGCACCAACGGCAAGACCACCGGCCACACCCTGTCGCACCTGCTCACCGACCACCACAACACGGCGACCATCAGCGTCGACCAAAAGGCCGGCCAGCCGGTCACCCGGCGCAAATCCGACCCGTACGGCAACCCGCGGGGTGGCCAGCCCTCCAGTTGGCCCGGCGACCGCACTTTCCTCGGCACCGGCAAGAACGACAACACCACGGGCCTGACCCACATCGGCGCCCGCGAATACGAGGCCAGCACCGGCCGCTTCATCACGGTCGACCCGGTCATCGACATCACCGACCCGCTCCAGATGAACGGGTACACGTACGCCAACGGCAACCCCATCACCAACCTGGACCCGGACGGCCTCAAGTACTTCGAGGGAGACAACAGCGACCCGGGGTTCCAGGCTGCATCCCAGAATGTTGTGGAGGTTGCACAGGCGAGACAGGACCGACGGAACGATATTCGACAGAATACGCGGAACACGTTTGAGCGAACTCGCTATAAGCTGCTTTCCGGGAAGAAAGGCTACATACGCAATTCCAAAAGCACTTCGGGTAAAGAATTTGACCGAATGATGAACAAGTATGACCCGAATGGCGGTTCTATTACGAAGCAGATCTCTTTCAAGATGTGGATGTTCGGCGCACCCCAAGAGGAGATCGACTACTTCAACCGTAACTACTGTGAATTCATAAAATGTAACGACTGGTTGGAGTCCCTGGCGACTGGTGAACTGATCTCCTCGGACATATATGAAAAGCCCAACGCCCAGGTGATGGGTGAAATGTTTGCCGGGGGGATGCTTTCGCGCGCAGGGGCAACTAAGAAGGTGAACGGGGCGGCGGGGAAGCCGTGCGGTAACAGCTTTGTCGCTGGAACGCATGTGCTGCTCGCCGACGGAACCAGCAGGCCCATCGAAGACCTGGTGGGAGGTGATGAAGTCCTCGCAACCGACCCCGAGACCGGCGAGACCTCGAAGAAGGCCATCACCGCGACCATCTACACGGAGGACGACAAGACCTATGTCGACCTGACCGTACAGACGCCCGATGGAGTCAAGTCCATCACCACGACAGGTCACCACCCGTTCTGGTCGGAATCCGACCAGGCCTGGAAGAATGCCGAGGACCTCAAGCCTGGCGAAACCCTACGTACAGACGGCGGGCCTTCCGTAGCGATCGCCGCGACCCACGCCTACGAAGCGTTCAATCAGACCTTCAACCTCACCGTCGCCGACCTTCACACGTACTATGTGCTCGCAGGCGCCACCCCGGTCCTCGTTCACAACTGCAACGTTATTGATGGAAGTGGTCCGGCTAGGGGAGTGCTTGAGGTCAGCGACCGGGTGAAATCTGTCGGCGCGGTGAAGAACTTCAACCCGAAGGGTGAGAGGGACTTCGTCTTCGATCCGACCACGGGACGCTTTGCGACCGGTGCAGACCAAGGCGTTGGTGGGCACGATTTCCTTGGGAGTGCTATTGGCGCGGACAAGTCAACGATGGTGGGAGGTCGGCTCCGTCGAGGTCCCGATGGAGAACTTCAGACCAATCAATGGTCCGGACACTACGGAATGAACTGGGACGATTCGGCAAGGAAGGCATTCCAGGACTTCATGGGCCAACACGGTATAACCGTGAGCCACACTCCGAGCATGCATTGGTGAGCAGGATGACGTTCCTGGTGCATCCAGTTCTTAAGGCAGGTGTCGTGACGGAAAATGATTTGATGGCAGAGCTCTCAGCCGTGCCTGAGACCTGCTGGATCTTCTCTGCCCACGCGAATGAAGCCGGCGCCGTCATGTGGCTGCCGCTGACGAAAATCAGCGAGACCGGCATTTGGCTGGGGCTCGACAGGAAGGGAGTGTGGACGCTAGGCCGACTCGATGGTGTAGTCGAATCCTCGGCGGAAGGTCTTCCCTCGTCTTGGGTGACGATTCTGGACGCAGATGAGTCGTCGCTGCGAGCAGGCTTGGCGTCTGCTGCTGAACGGTTCAAGCTGTCACCGGACGGGCTTGAGAGCCTGGTCCCAGTCGATGACGTGCTGGCAATGGCGATCAGAAGTCGGAGCAGTCACTGGGCAGAGCGTGCAGTCTGCTGGATGTCTGAGAGGGCTATCCCAGGAGACCAATTGGTCCTACTTCGGGGATTGTCCACGGCCGATTGGGCTAATCAACGGACACGGCATACTGCCAGGCGTCTTGTGAAGGGGGTCGAGCAATAAACAACCAGATGCCCTCCCGGACCCTTCGGGAGGGCATCTGGCCGCTTGACGGCAACGCTGACGGCAACGTCAGCGGACAGTTGGTGCGGCGGGCGGCTCGAAGGCAGTGCCAGGGGCTGCGTTGAGAGCACCCGTCAGACTGTCGATGGCTTGGCGTTGGAGGCCGAGTCGGACGTGGGCGTAGACGCCGGCGGTGACGCCTATGTGGGCGTGGCCGAGGAGTTCCTTGATCACGACGAGGTCGACGCGTTCCAGGAGCAGGGTGGCGGTCGAGTGGCGGAGGTCGTGGAAGCGGATGCGGCGGAGTCCAGGCCGGTCTGCTCGCCGATTCCCGTGGCCCACAGCGGCTCGTGCGGCGGCGCCGACAGCAGCAGGCGCAGCACCTCGACGGTCGGGCGGGTCATGCGAGGTCCTGTCACGGTGCCCTACGCCACCATGCCTGTCGACCGTAGGTCAAGAATGAACCACGCTCACTCAGCAGACGTTGCCAGTGGCGGCCGAACGACGAACGGCCCTCGGCACCGATGTGCAGGCCGCCGAGCTCGTTCAGGTGAGTCGGCACCTGGGGCTCGTCGGCCCGGTTTCCTATGGGCAACCGGAAGTACGGCATGCACGCTGCGGTTGCCTGGGGGCAACCGGCGCGGAGCATCTCTGTCGTGGGTTGCCGCCGTCTACTCGGCACCCTCCGTCTTGGTGGCTGATTCGGAGACTGAACAGTCGAGGCACTCGGGGACAGTGGCAGTCGTGTGTTGGAGGCCGTCGCAGTTCTCGCACCGGGGGTGTGCGGTGGCGTCACCGAGTTCCTCGAGGGTGGCCTGGAGGCGACGTAGCATGCAGTCGGCCTGGGAGATGGCGGCCGGGGCACGCTGGGACGACATCCACCGAAGTGGACCGAGAAGAGCCTGTGCGAGGCCGACAGCGGTGCTCGCGGCGTACGCCCATCCGTCGGTCGCGACGGTGGGGTCGTCGGGAGCGTCCTCGTGGGGAAGTCCGACCGACCAGGGCGGCACCGTCATGGTGAGGGAGTCCAGCCGGTCACCGGCGAAGCCGAGTTCGAACCAGGCACGCCGGACCTGGTCCTCGGCCAGGGGCCACTCCCAGGGGCCGGTGAAGTAGGCGCGTGCGTGGCCGGGGCCGGCAACGGATTCCTCGTAGCCGACGCCTGCGGAGCGCCAGAGCAGGGCCCACAGAGCGGCCGTGCGCAGTTCGGGGTCGTGGCTGCTGTGGCCCAGGTCGTCGGGGACGTCGATGCCCAGGGCCGTGAGGGCAGCGAGAAGCTGCTCGTCGGTGGTGTGCGAAGGGGTCATGTCCTGCCTACAGGGGGCTCGGTGTCTGCGGGGCCGGAGGAGAGCGTGCTCCGTCCCCCATGAGCGTGCAGCACGGACCTCGCCGACAGGGCGCGACGCAGCGACCGGCGGATGGCCGCGGCAAGCACCAGGCCGGCCCGGCGGCGCGTCCACGGTCTCGCAAGCCCCCCTACCGGCACAGCGTTCGGAAGTACCTCAGCTGTCGAGCACGGAGTCACATTCGAAAGCGGTCAAGAGATCAGCTCCGAACAGCCAAAGATTGACTTCTGAAATGCGCTCGCCCAGAGAGCCCCACCAGGGGCCGGTAGGGGTAACCCCACGGCCGGTGGCCAGACCGCCGGGGCGCAGCAGCTGGCCGGGGCCGTACGACGCGGAGCGGGGGGCCTCCCCGGGCTGGCCGGCAGGCACGCGACTTGGAGGGCGCGAGCGCCCCCGCGGCCCTGCGGGCGGCCCGTAGACCTCCTTTCGAGTTGGGACAGCCTCTTCTCGTTTCTGGCATCCAGGCTGGGAAAACGCTGCGGGGACGAAGTCGACGTCGGCATGGGCGGCCGCGGCTACCGGCTCGCGCCCGGGGCCCAGGTCCTGCCACGATCGGGGCTCCCGCAGGGCCCGCCCGCACCCCAACTCCCGTACGGAGGCGCCACCATGTCCACTCCCCCGCCCATCCCGCCGTCCGCCCCCGGGCCGGACGCCCCGCCGCCGGCCCCCACCAGCACCGCGGCCCAGACGGCCGCCCGCGGGCGCCTGGGCGCGGCCGAGGCCGCGATCGTCATCACCGCCATCACCGCGGTGACCGTCCTCGCCGTCCTCGAGCGCCCCGTCCCCGCGCTCCTGGCCACCCTCGCCGCCGGCACCCTCCTGGTGCTACTCCCCGGCCGCGCCGGCGGCCGGCTACTCGCCCTCGTCCACGCGCTCACCGGCCCCCGCCCGTGAACCGCACACCGGACCGCACCACCCGTTCCCGCCCCGTCGCCGAACCGGTCGAACTCGCGACCCTCCGCGGCTGGCTGCGCGCCGCGAAGGCGAACATGCTTCTGTCCACCCTCACCAAGCGCGCGAACGGAGACGGCCGCCCGGAGTACAAGATCTCCGAGTGCACTCTGCGCCAAGCCCTCGACGGCCGACTCCCCACCCTGAACACCACCCTGGCTTTCGCGCGCGGCGCTGGCGCCGACCAGAAGAAGGCCGAGCAGCTCTGGAGGGCCGCCGACCGCGCCGTCAACCCGCCGCCGCGCCGGCCCGCCCCGCACGTCCCCGGCGCCTTCACCACCCCGGACGGACTCGTACGCGCCATGAACCGCGTCCGCGCCACCGCCTCCCACACCAGCCTGCGCGCCCTTGCCGACCGCGCCGGGCCCGGACTCTCCCGCAGCACCCTCCACCGCCTCCTGTCCGGCGACCAGATACCCACCGCCGGCCAGCTCGCCGCGTTCGCCGCCGCCTGCGACGCCGGGGAGGCGGCCACCGCCGCGCTCCTGGCCGGCCACCGTCGGATAATCGACGGACCGCCCCGGCCCTTCCCCTACGGCTGCGCACAGGCCGAGTGGGCCGCCGAACGCCGATACCGCGACGACGCCGCCCGGCCCTGGCTCACCGAGCCCGAAGAACTCGGCTGGGACGACCAGCAGCGGCACGACGAGGTAGAAGCCGCCTTCCGGCGCTGGGCAGCCGATACCGAAGCCCTTCTCGACGAGCTCGAAACCGACCAGCACCCGGCCACCGCAGGGCGTAGCGCGGCCGCCTGCGGCCCGCGCGCCGGCCTTGTGGCGATCGCGGCCAGGGCCCAGCCCGTCTACGACACGTGGATCGGCCGGCCCCCTGCGCTGGCCGAGCCCAACCCGGACCAGCCCTGAATCCCCGGCCCGGTGCTGGCGGCCGCTGAGCCCGGGAGGGGCCCGGCCGGCAGTCGGCGTGAGCCGGACCCGGGCCAGGAGTACGGCGGCCGGTCACCGCGGGACGGCCAGGCTCAGCGGGCGGCGGACGCGAACGGACGGCGAACTGCGGCAGGCCAACGGGGCGTAGGACCGTGCGGGGTCTGGCCGACTAGCGGGCGCTGATGGTGGCCGACCAGCCGCTGCGGCTGAAGTGGCAGGCGCCGTCCGGGTCGACGCGTACCGCTGCCCCCGAGATGGGCAGGTCTCCGTCGATGACGAGCCAGGTGCGGATGCGGTCCAGTTCGTCCCACAGCCGGCGCGGGCCGCCCTGGTGGACGGTGGGCGCCTGGCGGGGCCCCGGGGGCCGTGGCGCGGGCCCAGGAGCCGTCCGGGTGCAGCATGTAGGCGGTGCGGGTGCCGTCCGCAGCCGTCTCCATGCAGTGCTCGATGCCGGGGACCGTGAGTTCGAGGGTGGAGCGCACGTCCCAGGTACGCCTGACCCTCATCACTGGGAAGCGGCCGGTGGTGACGGACTCGCCGTCGGCCTTTCGCGCGGTGGCCCACAGGTCGGCGTTGTCGGGCGTGGGGGGGTAGTCGTCGCCGTGGCGGGTGGTCATGAAGGCGGCGGGCTCGGGGGCGACCTTGCCGGTGGCGCCGCCGTCGGCGGTCTTGTCCGCGACGATGAGCAGCCCGGTGCCGGACAGGGCGGTCACCATCCGGCCGCCGGGGGCGAGCGCGGTGAGCCAGGAGGCGGGGACGGCCGGGACCGAGACGGTGGAGACGATGCGGTCGTAGACGCCGGGCAGCTCGCCGGTTACGTCGCAGACCTCCAGCTGCGGCCGGTGCCCGGCCGTGGTCAGGCGGTCCCACGCCGCCTGGATCAGGTACGGGTCCACGTCCACGCTCGTGACCCGTGCCTCGCCCAGGCGCCGGCACGCCAGCGCGGTCGAGTAGCCGCTGCCGCAGGTCACCATGAGGCGGGAGGTGTCGGTGAGGAAGGCGTGCTGGTACATCTTCACGACCAGCGCGGGCAGCGTGGCCGACGAGGTCGGCCACGCCTCCGGGACCACGGCCGCGGGGGCTGCGTGGTCGGCGTGGTGGGGGCCGACGCGGGTAATCACGCTGAGGCTCTTGTCGTAGGCGCTGCTCATCCACGCGTCCGGGTCGCGGCGCCGTCGCGGAGCTCGTAGACCCATGTGCCGTCCTGCTCGGCCGGGGCCCACCAGCGGGGCACGAACAGGTGCCGGGGCACGGTGGCCAGGGGTCTGTGCCAGCGGGACTCGGATCGTACGGTCGCGTCGGCCATCCGTGCGGCATGGGTGTCCCAAGCCCGCCGGCGTCCACTCCATCAGCAGGGCCCCTTTCAGAGGAGCACGGGCACGGCGGCTGCGGGCGCGCCGAGCGTCGCGGGTGCGTAGCCCATCGGGTCGCAGGGGTCGTTCTTGCCGGGTCGCAGGAGTCGGAGTTGGAGGGCTGGCAGTCCGGGTGGCAGGCCGTCAGGTCCGTCCGCCGCGGGATGATCGCGCTCGCCTCGGCCCACTGCGGGCTGGACAGACGGAGTCCAGGCCGGCTCCCTGGACGTTGCCCGCGGTCAGGAACCTGCCGATCTCGCAGACCGCCACATCGCCGCCTGGCAGGACCGTGGCCCGCCTGTCCCCGCAGCGCCCGCACAGCTCGGCAGTGGACGGCAGCGTGGTACCCGCCGCGTTGCCGACGGCCCGCACCCTCCCGACGTGCACGTCGCGGACGCCGAAGGCCTCCAGCTCCGCGCGGGCCCGCTCGGCACACGCCTGGTCGCCGGCGTGGAGGACGGCGACCTTCACCGCGATGCCGCGCCTGACCGCCTCGACGATGTTGGCGCGCGTCGCCTCGTGCGAGCCTGGGCGGCCGGTGACTTCGTCGTGCTCAGCCGCGACGCTGCTGTGGTACGTCGTCGCCAGCCGGACCCTGGGGTGCTCCAGCAGCCGCCAGTGCTCGTCGCGGATGCGGAAGAGGTTGCTGTAGACCCGGACCCGCAGGCCGGAATCCACCGCGTGCCGGGCGATGGCGACGAAGCCGGGGTGGAGCGTCGGCTCGCCGCCGATCAGCTGGACCTCCTCGGCGCCCAGAGCGACGGCCTGTCGATGGTCCGGAACCAGTTGTCATCGCTCATACTGCCTTGGCCCCGCGTCGGCCCCGAGCCGGCGTAGCAGAGCGGACGGGCAGGTGAGCTGGCAGCGACCGGTGATCTCCAGCGACAGGAACCGCAGCCTGGTAGGGGCCTCACGGTGCTCGTCATGTCGCGATCGGAGGCCGCGGCCGTCAACCCGTCCTGTGATGTGGCTACTTCGGCCGACAGGCGCCCTTCCCCACGCCCAGACCAGATGCCGGGCTCATCGTGCGGTGCCGGGAGACGCGGCCGCCTCCGGGCCCCGCCAAGTCGGCCGTTCACCGGCCGCGACCGCGATCCGCGGAGGTCAGCCGACGGCCGTCTCGGGCAGCGTCGACCTCGCCCGTGGAGCGAGGCCGCTGGCGGCTGTGGAGCAGGCGGCGCCCCGGCCCTGTCGCGCGAGACCGGCCGCGCGGGCCCACACCGGCACGTGGATCGGCTGGCCCCCGGCGCCGGACAGGGCCGGCCCGGACCAGCCGATGAACCCCGGGCGTGCCTGACGGCGGTCTCCGTAAGCCTCCCCGTGTGCGGCCACTTACCGCGCAATTTATGGCCACGGGATTCCCGCGTACGGCCAGATCTTCTCCCCGCTCGCCCCGAGTAGTAACCGCTCGGCGAAGCTGGAGCGGGTGAAGAACAGCAGGGAGATCATGGAGATCCTTGAGGCATACGACCTCACAGGCAGTTACCGTTGCCGCGGCCGAACTGGCCGGGTGCGACCACCACACGGTGGCCCGGTATGTGAAGTGCGGGCCGCCGGCCAGCATCCTGACAGCGCCGTCACCGGGCGAGAGCGATCGATCGACTACCTGCCGAAGATCGAGGAACTGGTGGTCCGCTCACAGGGCCGCATCCGCGCCGACGTGTCCACAAGAGGATCGCCGCGATGGGCTTCACCGGCGGGGAACGCACCACCCGCCGCACCGTCGCTGAGGCAAAAACCCAGTTCAGGGCCGGTCGACGGCGCGTCTATCGGCCGTGGGTGACTGAGCCCGGGCTCTGGGTGCAGTACGACTTCGGCGACGGACCGGTGATCAAAGGCCGCAAGACCACCCTGTTCTGCGCGTGGGTGCCTGGTCCCGATTCCGGGTGGTGATACCGCTCGTGGACAGACACGCCGACTGATCACCGCCTGCCTGGATGCCACATTCCGCAGGATCTGGCGAGTCCCTGCCTAAGTTCCTCACGGGACAACGAGGAAAACGGTCACCATCGACCACGTCGCCGGTATTGCGGTCCGCCAATCCGGAAATAGTCGAGGTCCGCCCGGCACTAAGGACCACCATACGTACTTGTCTGCCGGTCAGACCCGGTAGACCAAGGGGCGGCAGCGACATCCACGGTTGAGATCGCCAAGCCGACCTGGGGCCCCGGGACGTGAACCTGCGCGAGCAATACAAGACCTTCGGTGAGCTCGAGGCGGCCTGCCGGACATTCTGCGACGAGGTCAATTCCCGAACGCACAAGGCGACGCGGCGCAAGCCCATCGAGCGGCTCGCGGAGGAACGCCAGCGGTTGCATCCTCTGCCGCGCCGACCGTTCACCGCGGCGTTCGGCACCACCCGCAGGGTGACCTGGGAGTCGACGATCTCGGTCGACGCGGTCCGCTACTCGGTCCCGCACGAGCTCATCGCACCCGTCTGA
>NZ_BNED01000007.1 GCF_016755875.1 Streptomyces spororaveus
GACCGGCGCCGACGAGATCGCGCGGACCCTCGGAGCATCCCCGCAGGCGCGGGGTCGACGACTGCCAAGCCCTGGGAGTCGTGTCCTGGGGCGGGGCATCCCCGCGGGCGCGGGGTCGACTCCGGGCTGCCGAGCCCGAGCTGTTCCAGGCGCGGAGCATCCCCGCGAGCGCGGGGTCGACGGTGACCTCGTCGGTGGTCACGTCGCCTCGATGGGAGCATCCCCGCGAGCGCGGGGTCGACTTCGACGGCCATGCTCAGGCTGGTGGAGCTGGCGGCGCATCCCCGCGAGCGCGGGGGCGACACTTTCTGAGCTGGGGCTTTATCGCCCCAGGTGGCCGTTTTCGTTCAGATGATACTGGGGCGGCAGCGAGAATTGGCCCGTCGAAGTCCACAGGCCGACAGCACGAGGCGAACGTCCACACAGACGACCATTCCTTGGCGGAGTATCCCCACGAGAACGTTCGGTCGGGCCGGCGGGAGGTTTCGATACGGTCAGGCCTTCCCCCGACGCGCGGCCCCTCGTCAGGCGGCGCTGGAACGAGGTGGCCTCTGCCTGGCAGCGGCCTGCGCGATCAGTGCTGCGGCGCGCTCGACTTCGTCGGCCGTGGTGTTGCGGCCGATGCCCAGGCGCAGGGTGCGGCGGGCCTGGGTGCGGGTGAGGCCGATGCCGGTGAGGACGTGGGAGGGCTCGCCGATTCCGGTGTTGCAGGCGGAGCCGGTGGCGGCGGCGATGTCCGGGAGGCGGTCGAGGACGTCTGCAGCTTCGGCGTCGGGGAGGGTGAGGCTCAGGGAGCCGGGGAGCCGCCGGGTGGGGTGTCCGTTGACGGTGGCGCCTGGGATCGCGTCGAGGAGTCTGTCCTGGAGGCGGTCGCGCAGGGCGCGGATCTGTGCGAGGGCGGGGGCGGTGTCGCTGGTGATCAGGTGGGCGGCAGCGCCGAGGCCGACGATGCCGGGGACGTTGAGGGTGCCGGCCCGTAGCCCGCGTTCCTGGCCGCCGCCGGTTTGCTGGGCGGTGAGGAGGGTTCCGCCGCGAACGTAGAGGGCGCCGATTCCCTTGGGCCCGTAGAGCTTGTGGGCGGAGAGGGAGGCGAGGTCGACGCCGAGTTCGGCGGCGTCGAAGAGGCCGTATCCGGCGCTCTGCGCGGCGTCGGTGTGGAGGAGGATCCCTCGGTGGGCGACGATTTGGGAGATGGTGGCGATCCGTTGCAGGGTGCCGATCTCGTTGTTGGCGTGCATGACGGATACGAGGACGGTGTTCGGGGTGAGGGCGGCGGCGATGTCGCCGGGGTGGACTCGTCCGTGCTTGTCGACGGCGACGCGGGTGGAGGTGTAGCCGTGGTGGTCGACGAGGCGCTGGACGGCGGCGAGGACGGCCTTGTGCTCGATCGCGGTGGTGACGATGTGCCCGCCGTGGGGGCGTTTGGTGAGGGCGCCGCCGAGGATGGCGAGGTGGTTGGCCTCGGTGGCGCCGGAGGTGAACACGACCTCGGCTGGGTTCTTCGCGCCGATGAGGTGGGCGACCTGCCGGCGGGCGGTGGCGACGGCTTTGGCCGCTGCCCGGCCGTAGGCGTGGGCGCTGTTGGGGTTGCCGTAATCGGTGGTGAGGTACGGCAGCATTTCTTCCAGGACGTTGGGGTCGAGGGGTGTGGTGGCCTGGTGGTCGAGGTAGATCGGTCGGCTGGTCACGCTGCCTCCTTCTTGGCCCGGTCGGCGGGCGGCGCGGCCGCGGTGTACTTACGTTCGCCGTCGATGAGGTCCCAGTAGACGGTGCGGGGCTCGGCGAAGACGGAGAACGCGGTGGCCAGGCACCGCCAGTTCCGATTCGGCTGGGCCCGGGTGAGGACGAAGGCGTCCTCGAAGAGCTTGGCGGCGCGTCGCATCAGGGCCGGGCGCGGGTCCTGGGGGCCGAATAGCTGCAGGTAGCCGCGTTCGCGGAGCCAGGTTTCGGCGTGTTCGGGCTGGGGGTCTCCAACGAGCTGTCCGCCGTCGGCCAGGGTTTGGGCTGCGAGGCGCTCCAGGCGGCGGCGTCGGCGGGTGTCTTCCCCACCGGGGCAGTGTTCGCCGGTGAACTGCCACTCGTGCCAGCGGGGCGTGGTGTAGCGGTCCCAGTCGACGTTGCTGAGCTGTGCGGTGACCTGGGGCGGCAGTTCGCCGCGGGTGAGGTCGGCGACGTCGTAGCCGGGGCCGAGCGCTTCGAGGGTGAAGGTGCCGCGGATATGGGGGCGCGGGCGGTCCATCCGGATCATGACGGTGAGCTTGTTGGTGAAGCGGTTGGTGGGGCCTGCCAGGATGACCGCGCGCCCGTC
This sequence comes from Streptomyces spororaveus, assembly GCF_016755875.1. Lineage (NCBI taxonomy): Bacteria > Bacillati > Actinomycetota > Actinomycetes > Kitasatosporales > Streptomycetaceae > Streptomyces > Streptomyces spororaveus. The sequence continues at coordinate 2,309 of NZ_BNED01000007.1, forward strand.
GGCCAGCAGGGGCTGGGCCCGGTGTGTGATCTCGCCGATGGGGAAGGTGTTGCCTCCGCGGTAGTACTGCTTCTTCTCGACCCCACCGTCGGAGCGGATCATCAGCCGATCGGTGCCGAGCGCAGTGGCGAGGGCGTGGGCGGCGGTGCGTATCTCGGCCGGGCTCTGGCCGGGCCGTAACAGGGCTGCGTTCAGGGTGGGCAGGTGCAGGGAGTGCAGCAGTGCCATGGTCTGCCACTTCGGCCAGCGCCGGTCGTTCGCGGCTGCCGCGAGTTCCTCGGCGCTCAGGCTGTGCAGGGGTCGGGGCAAGGGATTCGCCATGTTGTCCCCCTGGTCGTCAGGTGGTCGCGGTGGCCCGGACGGCCGCGGTGAGGGTGTCGTACGTCTGGTTGTGGTTCTGCTCGAAGGGGTGGTCTCGCCAGTCGTACTGCTCGCCGATTCCGTACTGGTCGGCGACGACGCGGCGGACGAACTGGCGGGCGAACCTGCTGGCGGCGGGCCAATAGTGGTGCTCGCCCGGGCGGGGTGAGAGGTACAGGTACGAGGTCTGCGCGGCCGTCGGCAGATCGACGAGCGAGGTGAGGTGCCGGCCCGGGCCGCCGACCTTCTCGTACGCGGCCAGGATGGCGTCAGGGTCGTGCACGGGGATGAGGTGAAGGTGGGCGTGGCTGCAGCAGGAGGCGCCGAGCTCGCAGTCCCGAGGTCCGTGTTCGGCGACGATGGTGGGGCCGTAGTGGGTCTGGATCAGGGTGCGCATCGACTCCAGGCTGGCGGCGACCTGCGGGAGGTTGTCGGGCGTGATGTCGGCGGCCGCGTCGAGGTGCTCCAGCGGCATGTAGAGGGAGTAGCCGGGGGTGAGGCAGCCGACGGTGGGCAGGAGGACCCAGTGGTCGGCGGTCTCGGTGATGATGCGGTTCTTGGGTGCGCGCTCGGTGAACTCGGTGCAGAACTGGCAGTCGTCCATGGCAGTCACCTCTTGTTCGGGTCGCCGAGTTCGTCGGCGTAGCGGCTCTGCAGGTCAGTGGGCCGGCCGTAGAAGGGGTGGGTGGGCGCGGCGTGGCCGCCACCGCGTTGCTGGAGGACGAGGCGGGCCAGGGGCATGCCGTGGTGCAGGCGCAGCGTGGTCGGGCACTCGTTGACGAGTTCGAGGGTCAGGTGGCCGGACCAGCCCGGGAGGACGAACGGGCTGGTGACGTGGACGGCCAGGCCGACGCGGGCCAGGTGGCTCAGGCCGCCGATCATCCCCGTGACGTCCGGGCCGAGGGAGACCGGCTCGAAGGCCGCGGCCAGGGCCATCTGGCCGGGCGCCAGGTCGTAGGTGTTCCAGTCGGTGATCTGCGGGCCGTACAGGGTGTCGATGCTGGACTGGTCGGCCAGGTCGACGACGGCGCTGGGGTCGACGAGCGGCTGGATCGGACTGCCCAGCTTCAAGAGCAGGCTGTCCCCGCGCAGTTCCCCGTCCCACGCTACGGCGCCGCTGTCGATGAGGTCCTTGATGGACGCGGCTGAAAACATGTCTCACCCCCGGGATTCAGGCATCGGTGTGGTGAACATCGCCAGATCGAATGCGATGGAGGAAATGTTCCCGTGGATAGCTCGCCATGTCTCCATGCCCGACCGAACATTTCAAGGTTTTCCTGGCGTGAAATGCGGTGAAGTCCACTACTGCTGGCCGCTCGGACAGTGCAAGCTGGTGGGTAGCGCCCAGGGAGGGGGAAGCGCGTGCCGTCGTTACCGTCCGGCCCGCTCAAAGTGCCTGGTCCCGAAGGGTTCCGGGGGGATCTGCTCGCCTGTTCACCGGACTTGCTGGACCTGACGTGGGACCAGATGCGCACGCTCGTCGTCGTCCATGAGGAGGGCACCGCGCTCGCGGCGGCCCGCCTGCTGGGGCGGGAGCAGTCCAGCGTGCAGAAGCAGCTCGACATCCTCAACCGGAACTTCCAGTCCCTGACCGGCGAGCTGGTGGTCGTGAAACAGGGACGCGGCCGCGATCTGCTGTTCACCCCGACCGGGCTGGAGGTCGTGGACCGGATCCGGTCCACGTTCTCCGACTGGCTTCAGGGCATCGCGAACTCGAGGCGTCGGCTCGGAAGCAGCCTGACCGTGGGCACCACCGAGTTCACGCTCCCCTTCCTGGCTCGGGTGTGGGAGCGGGTGGAGCCCGAGCTGATGGCGCGGGAGGTGGAGCTCAAGGTCGTCCACGTGCGTACCCGCGACTTCCGTCAGCGCTTGGACTCCAACCAGGTGGACCTGCTGTGCGGGGGCCTGGCCGCGCCGGTCGGCGACGGCCCGCTCGCGCCCGAGTACGACTTCCTGGAGTGGCACCGCGAAGGCCTGGCCCTCCTGACGAACCTGTCCGTTAGGGAGCTGCCCGCTCGGCGGGTCGGCGTTGAGCGGCTGCGGAACCTGCCGCTGGTCATCCCCTCCCGCGGGGTGATCGCCGACTTCGTCGAACGCTGGTACGGAACCGACTTTCGCAGCCACCTCCAGGTCGTCGCGGAGATCGACGACATCTACTACGGGCTGGCCCTGCTGCGATCCGAGATGACCAGAGGTTGCATGCTGTGCGCGCGCTCCATCGGCGAAGCCGCCGTCGAAGGCCGGCTGCCCGGCGGCGAGGGCTTCCGCCTGGTCGAGTTCGCCGACGACTTCGACCCCATGCTCCAGCTCGTCTCTGGCGTCTTCGCACGCAAGGGCGAGCGGGACACCTACGACGCCTCGCACCCCCTGAACGTGCTGTGGGAGGCCTTCCGCGAGGAAGCCGCCTCCGGCCAGCCGATCCCGCTGTGACCATCCCTTCCGCCAAAGGGCACTCCTGATGCTGCTGGCCTCGATCAACCTCAACAAGCGACTCGGCGCGGACGGACCGGATGGCGCCCGCGCCCGGTTCGCCGCCTGGCTGCGCGCGCACGACGTCGCGGTCATCGTCGCGCAGGAGCCGTACAAACCGGCGGACCGGCAACCGCCGCTCGTTCACGGGTACGTCTTCGCAGGCGGGGACGGTCACCTCGCCACCTGGGTACGCGAGGACGTCGCCACGCCAGCCGTGTCGACTCCGACCGCCTGGGCGCAGCGGGTGGAGCTGGGCTGGCTCACCGTCCTGCAGGTTCACCTCGATGCCTACAGCAGCGCGGCGCGTGCCACTCAGCTCGGCGAGCTTGCGGCACTGGCCGCGGCCGAGGGCGGGCGGCCACTGCTGGTCTGCGGGGACTTCAACCTCGCGCCGCGGCCGCAGGACGGGCTCTACGGCGGGGAAGTCAGCGGGTTCACCGCGGACACCGAGCGCCAGGCGCTCCAGCACCTGCTCCAGAGCGCGTGGCTCGTCGACACCACCAGCCCGGACGGGCAGGAAGCGGACTTCACGTTCGAGCGGCTCTTCACCGGCAAACTCAGCCGTTTCCGCTGTGACCTCGCCCTGCTGAGCGACCACATGGCCGCAGGTGTCCCGGTCGCGGCCCGGCACGAAGTCCGGACGGGCCCACAGGCGTTCACCGACCACTCCGCGATCCTGCTCCGCCTGCCCCTCACCCCGGAGGCCGCTGAGCCGGACGACGTCCTGTTCGCGATCAGCGACCTCACCGGCAAGCAGCCGGCGACCGCGGGCTCCCGCCCGTACCAGCCGCACAAGACCGCGATGAGCCGCCAAGGTGCCTCGCCAGCGGCCCGGGCTGTCACCGGGCACCTGACGGGCCCGCTCGGCGTCCGCACGGTCCTCGATCACGGGTGCGGCCGCGGGACCGACGTCGTCCACTACCGGACCGCCGGGCTGGACGCGGACGGGTACGACCCGCACGAAGGTTTCGGCTGGCCCCGCCCGGAGCGGGAGGGCTACGACCTGGTAACCCAGATGTTCGTCCTCAACGTGCTGCCCGATCCAGGAGCGCGGATCCGCGCACTGCAGGACGCAGCCGCGTTCGTACGCCCCGGAGGTCACGTCGTCGTCGTCACCCGCTCCCCCGAAGAGATCACGAAGGCCGCCGCCGACGGCAGCTGGACGGCCCACCACGACGGCTACTGGTCGAGCAAGGGGAAGGGGACGTTCCAGCGCGGAATCAGTGCGGCGGAGACCACTGCGCTCGCCCGCCACGCCGGCCTCGTCCCCGCAGCGGGGACAGCCGGGCTGCCCCTGCCCGGAGTGAGTCACGTCGTACTGGTCAAGCCCGAGCTGTAGCGGTGCTGCGGGGCCTGCAACGAGGTCAGCGGTTGCCGGTCCAGACGATGCGCTCCGAGAACCCGCCCCGCTCCTCGGCCTTCGATGCCCGGATCTTCTCCAGCTGGACGGGATCGACGCCGAGGTCCGCCGCGAGGGCGAAGGCGACCTCGAGGACGTCCGCGAGCTCCTCGGGAGCATCGGTCTCGTCCGCCGCCATGTACTCCGCCACCTCTTCGGTCAGCTTCGCACGGAGGCGCTCGCGGTACTCCGCCGGATCGGCCACATAGACCTCCGGCTCGGCTCCGCCCACACGGATAATCTCAGGAATCCGGTCCCGTACCAGCTTGCCGTCGACCACGTACTTCTCCTGCACCAGATCGTCATGGGCTGGCCAGACAGCCGGGCCCTCACGTGGGTTCGAGCCTAGAGATGGCGCCTCAACTGGCGCCATCAGAAACACAAATCCCACCCGAATCGGTTAGCCGATCACACCGGCAACCGTGCCAGCAGCACCGCAATGCCGGAACCAAGGCTGCATCCAAGGGCAGCAGCCCCCTCATGCCGCACGGCCCCCCATCCAGGAAAAGCCACGCACGGCATTAGTGACCTCGCCGACACCCGAGCGCGGGCCATCCCGCTGCACCACCTCCGCCCCTGCCAGAACACGATCGGATTCGTGAAGCTCGGACCATCCCCGCAGGCGCAGGATCGACGCGCCTGTGACGCACAACCCCGAGCCCAACGCCGGACCATCCCCGCAGGCACGGGGTCGACAGTCTCTGCGGAGGTCTCCTCTAGAAGCTGCTGCGGACCATCCCCGCGAGCGCGGGGTCGACGTGAACGGCTGGGGGAGCACGGCGGCCTTCTTCGGACCATCCCCGCGGGCGGGGTCGACGCGTTGTGGTAGCAGCCCCGTGACGTGGTGTCCGAACCATCCCCGCGAGCGCGGGATCGACGGCGCCTACGACCACGTCGTCCTCGCCCAGCTCGGACCATCCCCGCGGGCGCGAGGTCGACGGGGAGTTCGGTCATAGCGTCTTCCTCCGCCCTCGGACCATCCCCGCAGGCACGGGGTCGACTAGCGGATGAGCGGGTCGAGGATGCCGAGCGGCGGACCATCCCCGCGGGCGCGAGGTCGACTGGCCGGCGGCCGCCAATCCACCCATGTCGCCCGGAGCATCCCCGCGGGCGCGGGGTCGACCAGCTGCCCGAGAGCGTCCAACCCACGTACGCCGGACCATCCCCGCGGGCGCGGGATCGACGGCGGAACCGGCATCGCGACGGACGGCATGGCCGGACCATCCCCGCGGGCGCGGGGTCGGCGCGCCGGTGGCCGGCACGGTCAGGGGCTGCTCCGGACCATCCCCGCGGGCGCGGGGTCGACTGGGGGCTGGCCGCGGTGACGCCCTGCTCGACCGGACCATCCCCGCGGGCGCGGGGTCGACCCCTCGGGGACCGTGTCCGAAGCAGTGCGCCGCGGACCATCCCCGCGGGCGCGGGGTCGACGCGATGACCTCCAGTACGACGAGGACGAGGAGAGGACCATCCCCGCGGGCGCGCGGTCGACGGAGCGAGGTCCCACGGCGCACGCTCCACGGGGGGACCATCCCCGCGGGCGCGGGGTCGACGCCTACGAGGTGGCGTGGGCGAGCGTGCCGCTCGGACCATCCCCGCGGGCGCGGGGTCGACGCCCGGCAGCAGGCGGAGGGGCTGCGGGACTGGGGACCATCCCTGCGAGCGCGGGGTCGACGTGACCTCAAGGCCGTGCAGCGTCTCGACCGCCGGACCATCCCCCGCGGGCGCGGGATCGACGTGAGGGGCACCGTGCGGAACCCGGCGTTGGACGGACCATCCCCGCGGGCGCGGGGTCGACCTGCCCGCCGGTTACTTCCATCCGGTCACCAGCGGACCATCCCCGCGGGCGCGGGGTCGACGAGATGCTCGGCACCTACCTGACCTCGACCCCCGGACCATCCCCGCGGGCGCGGGGTCGACTTTCGGGTTCGGTGGTGGGCTGCGGGTCAGCGCGGTCGATGGGCACAACGTCGCGTGAGCTGGGGTGCTACTGGGCGGCGGCGAGGGTGAGGAGACCGCAGCCGTACGCCTTTGCGGGGCCGATGCCGGTGAGCAGGGTGCGGGCCAGGGTGAACGGGTCGGTGACGGTGAGGGTGCCCTCGTAGGTAGCGGTGGTGATGGTGACTGTCGTGTTGCCGGTGCCGGAGCTGTCGGTTTTGGTGAACTGTCGTCGGTCGCGGGCGGTGATGCGGACGTCGAGGGTGGGCTCGGGTTCGGCGGCGGGGGCTGTCAGGGGCAGGATGCTGGGCGCGGCCGGGGCGGATGCCGGTACCTCCTTCAGTTCGAAGCCGAAGCCCTTGACGCGGTCGGTGAACCACGCAAGCTGATGGGCTGCGGTGCGGTGGCCCATGCGGAACGAGCGGGTCTTGCCGTCGGCGGCGGCCGCAATGCGGTCGGTTTGTGTTTTGGTGGGGTTCTGTGGGGTGCGTGAGTTCTGGACCGGGGATGCCGTCAGCCGGAACCCGTAGACCTGTCCGGGCTGGAGCTGCGCGAGGAGTTGTCCGTAGTCGGCGACGACGGGTTTGGCGTTCGGTTCGTCGACGAGCCAGCCGGCCTGCTCGACGAGGGCTGTCCAGTCCGGTGCGACCTGCGTGACCGTGTACAGGTAGGGGCGGTGGCGGTTGTCGCTGTCGAGGCGCCACAGGGTGCGTCCCGCGTCGGGGTGGTAGGCGACGGCGCCGAGGACGGCAGCGTGCATGGCCTGCGGGGACCGCAGGAGCTTGCGGGTGCCGTCGCGGAGCGGGGCGAGGGGGATGCGGGACAGGTGGGCCATGGGGTTCACCATCCGAGAAGGGCGAGGGGGTCATGCCCTTCGCCGCTGGTTGCGTCCGGGCCGGGATCGAATCCCGTGGGCAGGGGGATCAGGGTGTGGCGGACACGGCGGCTTGTGTGCCGGGGGCCGCTCGAGGCGTAGCTGAGGGGCTGGTCCTGGAGGATTGTGTCGCCGTTCGGATCGTCTAGGACGGCCGATACCTCGACGGTGGCGGGGGAAGCACCGCGGTGCTTGCGCTGCCATAGGGTCCGGGCGTGGGGGGATGCGAGCCAGTCGTGTCCGGTGAGGACGTCGGCGATCGGATCGGCAGTGGTGCCGAGTACGAGCGGGAACGTGGGCGGGCAGGAGCGGCGGCCAAGAGCGAGTATCGCCACCGGGGCCTTCGCCGCGGCGGTCACCTCGGCCATCACGGGGGCCGGGCCGTGGATGGCGACGAGGAATGCCGCGTCCTGCAGGTAGAACCGCTCCCCGGTCATCGTGTACCGGGCCGGGCTGGTCCCGACCTGGCGGCCTTTGCCGTTGACCTTCGAGGACAGGAGCGGCACGCCCCGGTAGTCGCTGACCGTGTGGTAGTCCCGCAGCAGGGTTCCTGGTACGTCGGCGCGTACGCCGATGGTGAGTTCGGCCAGGGCGCCGAGCGGTTCGTCTCGTTCGCGGCCGAGGGCCGCGCCGAGGAGTCCGATGACGCCGGACTTGGTGGGCATGGGGCTGGTGTGCCGGGTGTCGACGACTGCACGGTGGTCGCCCCATGCTTGCAGGGGTGCCGCGAGGCGGAGCAGGAGCGTGGTTGCCTCGGTCACCGGGACAGCTCCGCGGTGAGGTTGTCGATGAGGGTGGGGAAGGTGAGGGCGGGGCCGAACGCGGTGCCGAGGGCTTTGGCGGTGTCTTCGCCCGTGAAGGCGTGGGTGATGCCGGTCCACAGGGCGGGGGCGCCCCACTGGTGGGTGATGGTGGTCTGCTCGGTGGCCAGGGCGGTCGCGGACGGCTCGGCGTAGCCGGTGCCGCCGTATGCCTGGACGGGCTTCTCGAAGGCGGTGACGAGGTTGACGGGCTGGTCCTCCCGGACGGCGACGGCGACGAGCTGTGGCATGGTGCGGTGGCCGAAGCTGTTGCCGTAGCCGGTGGGCATGGACCGGACGAACGCGGATACGAACGCGCTGGCGGCCTCGACGGCGGCCTTGGGGTTACCGAGGTTGGTGTCGAGCTGGTGCAGGGACACGGTGCCGTACCGGTAGAACGTCGCCGAGTTGAAGCCGATCCGGCCGATCATTCCGGCCCCCTTGGAATCGGATTGCTGCCGGTCGTCGACGGCCGTGTAGTAGTCGAATTCCAGCTCCGCGGCGTGGGTGGCGAGGGCGTGCGCGACCTGGCAGGCGGCGTTCACGTCGATGCCGGGTACGTTGGCGACCATCCGGCCGAAGAGCCCGACGTCGATGGGATGCCCGGTCATCAGCGCGCTCTTCACCTCGGCGGTGGCGAGCTCGGCGAGGAGTTTCTTGTCGTCGAGGGTGGCCAGTTCGGCGGCGCGGTCGGCGACCAGGTCGACGAGCTTCTCGATCTGCCGGTTCCCGTAGAAAAGGAGATAGGCGGTCTCCTCGGCCTTGTTCTTGCTCGCGGTGATCCCGAGGGGGGCGAGGACGGCGGCCGCGATCCGGGCGGCTGGCTCCGGATCCAGGCCGGTGCGGGCGGCGAGCTCCTCGGCAAGGTGGTCGGCGATCTGCTTGGTGCGGGTGCCGAGCTGGTCCTCCCCGATCCCGAGCGCAGCGAACGCGAGGCGGGTAGCGCGCTTCCATGCCTGCGAGGAGGCACGCGGGCGGCGCACACCCCCGTACATCGCTTCCTTGGGCGATCCCGCGTCGTCCCTGTTCAGGTTGGACGGGGGGACTGTCTGCAGCACGTGGACGTCGATGAATCGGCGGCGCGTGGTCTTGTCGGACATGGGTGACTCCTTGGTGAAAGTGCTGGATACGTCCCGGGGGCGGATCCCGTCTTGCAGGGATTGCTCTCGCGGGGTGTGCGCGCCCCACGAGGAGATGCCGGCCCGGGCGCGCGTGATGGAACCTCTACACGGTGCTGTTCTGGGTGTCGGCCGGCTTCGTCCACGCGTGGTAGGTCAGTCCCCAGGCTCGGACGGCGCGGGCGCGGGTTTCGGGGAAGGGCCACACCTGCAGGTCGTACAGGAGCCGCGTGTAGTCGAGGGGCTGCCCGATGCTTGCGAGCTGGGACACCAGGCCGCGTACGGCGAAGAACACGGCGTTCAGGGTGCGGGCCTGCGCGGCCGCGGCCATCCGGCCGTCCACTCCATCGGTGCTGAAGCGCTCGTGCAGGGTCCGGGCGGCCTGCCCGAGGCCGATGCCCCGCGCGTGCATCAGCCTGGCCTGGCCCTGCTGATGCATCGCGAACAGGGCCAGCGCCATGTGCTCGGCGACCAGCTTGTCCGGGACCAGGCCGCGGGCGGCCAGAGAGTCGTCGATCTTCGTCCGGTAGTGGCGCCACATCTGCGGGACTGTCCCCGCCGGAAGAGTCAGCCCCATCCGCAGCGCGGCCAGATCAGATCCGGGCGGTGTCCTCCCGGCCTTCGACCGGCCCGGTTCGAAGTCGCACCAGTACCACGGGGCGGTGCTCACCTCGGGTGCGCCGGTGCTCTGTTCGGGGATGGTCATGCGCTTGTCTCCTCGGCGGGCGGGTACAGGTGGGTGAGATTGCGGCGCAACGCCGCGTGGAAGAACCGTTCGGCGCTGGCCTGCCGGTATGTCTTCGCGTCGGCACCCTTGCCCTGCGTGACGCCGTTGAACGCCCGCCCCGGGAGCCGGTGCAGCAGCTCGTCCGCGGCTGCGCGGGCGGCCCGGTCGGCAAGGGTCTCGAAGGCGTGATGCGCCTGGTCGAGCTCGGCATGGTCCGGGTTGTGCTGGCAGCCGGTCAGGAACCTGCGCACCAGCGGGTCAAGGGTGTGGAGCAGCTTCGTGCCGGGCTGCTGCCCCTTGCCGGCCGGTGCGGGTTCCCCGCCGACCGCGAGCGCGAGGTGCTTGGCGAGGTCGTCGATGGCGTAGGCGAGGTTCTCGGCCTGGGTGCATACCTGGATGACCGAGCCGCGCAGTGCCATGTCGGCGCGGAGCGCGGCCATGGGGATGGGCATGGAGTCGAACAGGACATCGGCGATGATCGCGGACTGGGTGCCGTAGACGACACCGCAGGTCTCGGCGCGCAGCGGATAGGTGACGGGCAGGTCGCCGGTGAGGGTGGCGGACGCGATCTGCGTGAGCAGGCTGGACGTCTCGACACCGGTCGTGTCCTGGTCGAGGGCGATGAGTGTCTTGAGGCCGCGCCATCCGGTCCGGCCGGGCAGGTGTCGGCGGGGGTAGCGGATGCTGCCCTTCTTCGGGTCCTTCTTGATCGTCCAAAGGGTGTGAGGCTCCCAGGCCGGCACCTCGGGCATCCGGTCCCCGCCGGACATGACGACGTGCGAGACGTACAGCCCGCCGTCGATCTCGTCGGGGATGAGACGGATCCTGCGGGCCTGCCAGGTGAAGAGGTCCAGGACACCGGCCGGGGTACGTTCGTCCCAGGTCGGCCCCAGCGGATCCCGGCGCCACTGCGGCATGTCGCCGTCCGGCCGCGCGCCGGTCGGAAGGTTCAGCACGATCGTCTCGAAGAGAGTCGGTCCGATCGGTGTGACGACGCCGAGGAACCCGAGCGGGCCCACCCTTGCGCCCATCGTCTTGCCGGCCTTCGCCTTCGGGTCGCCGACCGCGGCCGTCTTGATCCCCGCGGTGTCCCAGGACTGGGCATGCAGCATCCACCGCACCGCCTCCCCCACCGGGACCGGCTCGGGGTCGGCGTCCGTACGGGCATTGCGCAGCGGGGTGTTGTTCCCCGTCGCCACGTGCGGCATCAGTTCGGTCACCGGCTTGACGACGTCTTTCGGATGCGTCAGCCCTGCCGCCTGGCCGAAGGGGCGAACGTCGTCGAAGACCCGGAAGGAGTCCCGGTGCTCATCCAGGTACTGGGCGATGTCCGCGCACTGGCCGGGAGTGAAACGGGCCTCGTCCATCATGTCCGCCCACGCCTCGGCGTCGATGGGGCCGAGCGCGTCCAGGACCACGGGCACGAGGAGCTGCCTCAGCAGAACGGGGGTCATCGTCGGCAGCTCGACCGCGAGACCGGCGAACGTGTGCGAGTCGAGGAGCGCAGAACGAAGACCGACCTCCCGCACTCCGTCGGCGCTTCTGACAGGGATGCATCCCTCGTCGACCAAACACGACTCGTGAGCAGCCAAAATGGCTCCCTTCTCTGCAAGTTGACGGATGGTCAGACAAGACGAAGAGGACGGTACGCAACTCTGAAGAGATAGAGCAAGCCGTGGCCAAACATTGCGAACACCCTGGATCCCGACATCAGGAGGACCCACCCGGAGGTGTACCGGATGGGTCTGACAATCGGCTCCCGCGGCAGATCTCAGCTGGTTCGCCCCGACGATCGGGCATCGCTCGAACCGCCTTACAGCGGATCCGTAACAAGCCGGCTGCCCCCAGCGTGGAGTCGTGGTGCGTGAGATCTGGATGCTGGCTCCGGGCTCCCCGTGGTCGGAGTCTTCTCCGCTCGCGCGGGGCGACCTGGGCCATGTCTGCTCCGATGCAGGTGCAGGTGCAGGCAGAGCTGCTCCCGTACGCGCGAGGTCGGCGGACCCCCTACATGGCTGTGCACGCGAGAACGGGAGTCGTTTGTCAACGGCTTCGGGAATCACTGAGCGGCTCAGCAGTTTGATCAATGTCAACGAGTTTGGGAGTCACTCCCGTGTCCACAGATGCAATGTGCGGGCGCGCGGGTTGCCGATACGGCTGCCTGGCGGATGTCCGCGGGTGAGGGCACAAGACACACGAACCTTCGACTACATGGGCGGGAGACACATCACGAAGATCAATGAATGGCTTCCGAAAAGGCACAGTTTGCTGCCGTACTTGCCCAGGTGATTCCTTTGGCCATCCTTGCTGTAGTAGTGGAGTCGCGCAGCGGCCATGAGGCGCGAGCAAAGGCACCGGCAGGGGTCGCACCCGCCATCTGGGTACTCGTGCTCGAAGCCGTCATCGTGACAGGCCTCGTGTTTGTTGAGATGGCTGCGCTGATGACTGCAGCTGGCTCGAATACGTTCATCCTGAACTGGCTCGCAGGAAGGCCCGGCGCCATCGGCGTTGGGGTCTTGCTGGTGCAAGTGGGGCAGCTCTACGTCACCAATCTGGCCGAGTCGTACGAACAGAACGGCAAGCTGAGCAGCGCACAGGCCAAGATTGTCAAGATCGTTACCAGGACCCTGCTGTGGTGCGCCGTGCTTCTTGCGCTGGTGGCGGTCTGGTGGTTCTACGTGTGACGGCCACGAGCGTCGCCTGCCTTCGGCCCAGTAGGTGACTCCCGAAGTCGCGAACATCGAGTATTCGCGCAAGCGCGCGACTCGATCTCGCGTCAAAACGACGTCGCTAGTCGCGTACAAAGCCACCCTTCACGATCAGCGCTGAGGGCTCCCGGCTGTCCCGGCTCAGACACGGGCGACCTGCGGAAACCGGCTTTCGGGGCTCTCGTTCAGCAGCCGTTCCGCTCTCGTGGGGGGGCGGCTCAGCAGCGAGCCCGTCCACCGGGTACCTGCAGGAGCCATCCCCCGTTCGCGGGTTCGGCAGCGGACCGACAGCCGTCTGCGGCGCGGTCACGCAAGAGCTGTCCCCGCCGTGCGGGCTGATCAGTCGTAGCCCCTGCCCGCGCTCGCGCCTCGGCATCCGACTTGGCCGCACCCCGCCGGTCCGGAACCGTCGCCGCTCGCGCGCGAGGACGATACCTGGCCGATGGCTCTGGCTCCCAGTGATCCGAGCCTCCCCGCATCGCGGGGTCTACCTGCATGTACCTTGAGGAACGATCTCCTCAGACGGGCCATCCCCACATGTGCGGGGCCGGGGGCCAACAGCTACCTGCTCAGCCGAGGAATCCGTCCCAGGAGCCTATCCCCCGCGCGCGGGTCCAACCCCGAGAAGCCAGCACCCATGATGCGGGGCTCGAAGCCATCCCTGTTTGGGGCAGTTTCCGCACGGCCGCTGGGCTCCTGGGGATGTCCCCGTTCACGCGGGCCCATCACATCGACCTGGCCGTAAGTGACACAGGGCAGGCGGCTACCCCCGCTCGGGGCGGGGCCGACCTGACGGAAACGATGACCTTCACGCTTCAGCAGGAACAATCCCCACTCACGCGGGGCCGACAACATCCTCACGGACGAGCCGCGGCTGAAGCAGGCACCATCCCCGCTCACGCGGGGCCGACGCAAGGTCGAAGAGCACATGGGCAGGGGCCGCCCCTTTCCGACCTGCAGTGTTCTGCAGGCAGGGCGGGTTCCGGGCGCTTTCAGGCGGCAGTGTAGGTGAGGCCGGTGCCGGGGTCGTAGGCGACGGCGTACCGACCGACAGCTCCGGCCAGGTTGGGGTCGAGGACGAGGGCGCGGGTGGAGCGCAGCCAGGGGTGGCTGGACCAGCCGGGCAGTGGGCTGAGGTGGTCGAGGGCTTCGCCGGTGAGGCGGGCGGGTAGGCGCATCATGTCGCCTGCGAGGGTGTCGAGGTGGGCGTGTACGAGGGTGCCGTCCGCGCCGAGAGGCTGGCCGCCCAGGGTCGTGTAGCCGGCCGGGGTGCGGATGATGAGAACGGCCTCGATGGACATCTCTCCGTCGCGGACGACGGCGGCCAGGTGGTCCTCAGTGCTGGCCTGAGTGCTGGCGTAGTGGAGGCCGTCGAGGGTCTTGGCGGTGTGCTCGCCGGTGCGGGTGAGGAGGAACTTGGCAGCCTCCTTACGCCGGGTTTCCTGCTCCTGGTCCCACTCCGTCTGGGCCTTCTCGGCGTCGGCCTGCCAGGCCGGCGGGACGACAGGCGTCTCGCCGTACACGGCGGCGACGAGTTCGGGGACCTGGGACGGGACCGCCCATCCTCCGGCGTTCTCCGCGGCCAGGACGAGGGACGCGGTGCGGAGCAGGAGGTGGCGGCCGTAGATGTACTCAGCGCCCCGCTCGATGCGGGGCGGCGCCCCGGCAAGGCCGGGCTGCAGGGCGGTGACGTAGACGGTTGGCCGCGTCAGCCGTGCCGGCCGGCTGGTTCCCTCGTGGCGGTGGACGCGTCCGACGCGCTGCAGGAGCAGGTCGACGGGGGCGAGGTCGGTGACGATCAGGTCCGCGTCGATGTCGAACGACTGCTCGGCTACCTGCGTGGCCACGAGGATCAGACGGCCCGGGCGCGGGGTGTCTTTGTCGGGCCCGAGCTGGGCAAGAAGCCGCTCGGTGCGGTCGGCGCGGGCGGCGGCGGTGAGCTGCCCGTGCAGGATGACCGTGTCGGTCCCGTACCGGGCGGCGAGCTGCCGGTGAGTGCGCTGCGCCCTGCTGACGGTGTTGCGGATGATCAGCGCGCACCCGCCGTCGGCGAGTTCCTGATCGAGGAGGTTGATGACGGGCTGCTCGGCCTGCGTGTCGGTGAGGCGGATGCCGCGCAGTAGTGCGGGTTCGGGGAGAACGCGGAGGCGGACGGGCAGGTCGGGCCGCCAGGTCGCGGTGTGCGCGGTCAGGGGGGCGGGCATGCCGGGCCAGACGCAGGTGACGTTGGGGTATCCGCCCGGGTCGGAGAGGGCGACGGTGCGCGCCGGTTCCGCGCCGGCCATGTACGCGGCAGCAAGCTCGGCGCGTTGCGCGGGAGGCAGGGTCGCCGACAGGAGGATCACCGGAACGCGGGCCTGCCCGAGCCAGAAGAGGGCCTCTTTCAGGAACTGTGACATGTAGACGTCGCAGGCGTGGACCTCGTCAAGGATGACGACCTTCCCCGCGAGCCCGGCGGTGCGGAGCATGACGTGCCTGGTGCGGGTCGCGGCGTACAGGAGCTGGTCGATGGTGCCGACGGTGAGATGCGCGAGCAGTCCGCGCTTGGGGCCGAGGAACCAGTCGGCCGGACCGTAGCGGTTACAGCAGTCGTCGGCGTCTTCCTGGACGCTGCGGAACCGGGCGTCGGCCGCCGTCCAGTCCCCGGCCAGCATCGCTTTCCACTCGGTGTTGAAGGCACGTTTCCCGTGGAGGAGCACGGCTTCGTCCTCGGCACCCGGCTGGACCTGCGAGGCCCAGGCGCGAACGTTGGTGAACATCGGGTCGGAGGTGGCCTGCGTCGGCATCCCGACGAACACCCCGGACAGGCCGAACCGTTCGGCCATCACCTCGGCCACGGCCAGCGCCGTCTTCGTCTTCCCCTCGCCCATCGGCGCCTCGAGGACCACCAGCCCGGGCGCGCTCATCGTCCGCACGATGCCGACGGCGAGGGCCTGTGACGCGCGCGCGTCGTGCCCGAACCTCAGCTTCACCACATCGGTCCCCGCGGTCGGCTGCAGGGTGCGCAGGCCACCGCCCAGCCGGCGGTCCTGCCAAGCGGCAGCTGCCCGGCGGCGCGCGTCGGCCACGGACACACGGGCCAGATCGGGGATGCCGGGAAAGTGCCCGGCGTCCGAGGCGATCCAGTCCGCCATGACGACGAACCCGAGGAGCGTGAGCTGGTCCGCCCGGGCCGGCACCCCCACCGGCTGGACCTCGGCCAGCGACTCGTACCCCATGGCCAGGGTGAAAGCCTCGATGACCCGTGCCTGCGCGGCCTTCCACTCGGCGCTCCTGCCATGCGCGTCGCCATGGGCGTGGGTGACATCGCTCTGCGTCGCCGCCCGAAGAACACCATGATGTCCCGACACCATCGGGCACACCCAGTCGATACTCCGGCGCCCCCACCCGCCCGTGCCCTTCAGAACGGTCCGGAGCAGGAAGCCCCCCGCCTTGTCGTGCGCCCACTCCCGTGAGGTCCGGGCGGTGACAACCCCCTCACGCCAGCCCAACCCGGCCTCCGCGAGACGAGCGGCTTCAGCGGGAGCCTGCCGCTGGAACGCCGGAGTCGCCTTACCGCAGTCATGGATCCCGCAGACCCACGCGAAGAACCGGCGCCCATCACCCGCCACCCGGTCGAGCATCTCCCGGGTCGCCGGAGCGAGGTAGTGGTCCCAGATGAGTTCGGCCACGGCCGCGGTATCAAGCATGTGAGAAAGCAGCAGGTTCACCGTCCCCCCGCCACGCCCGGCGGACTTCCCCCACAGGCAACCGAGCCGATCCATCTCCTCGGCACTCAGGCCAAGGCGGGTAAAGGTACACAGCATGACCACAACCGTATGACAGGGCACTGACACAACCCCCACCCCGCCCAGATCCCAAGAAGACACCCACAACACCCGCTCCTCCTGGAATCACCTGGGAGCAGCGGGCCATCCCCGCGAGGCGCAGGGTCGACGTTGGACGAGCCGTGACCACGTTCCGCATCGCGGGACCATCCCCGCGGGCGCGGGGTGGACGCACTCGGACCTCCACGCCGTGGGTCTCCCCTCGGACCATCCCCGCAGGCGCGGGGTCGACTTGTTCAGCTGCTCGGCGAACGTGATGGCCTCCGGACCATCCCCGCAGGCGCGGGGTCGACGCCTTGGGGTCCCAGGAGTACGACGTCATTTCCGGACCATCCCCGCAGGCGCGGGGTCGACACTTTCTGAGCTGCGACTTTATCGGCCGAGCGGGGTGTTTTCGTTCAGTTGCCTTTTTTGGAGGGCGGGGCGAGAGGAACACCCTGTCCAGGTCGACGGGCTGCCACCGACCGCTCAATCACACCGAGCTCGTCGGCGACCGCACGAGGTGTGCTGCTTCATCAGGAAGTCTCCCCAGCAGCTACTTGCCCCTTTCTCCATCCCGTTCTCTGCCGCATACCGATACCCCGAGTCACGGTCCTCCTTCACGCCGGGCGAACTCCTAGCATGCGCGGCCGCACCGACAACCAAGCTAGGTGGTGGGGAGGAGGCCGGCGCATTCCTCAGGGCCGAGGATACGGATGCCCGGTTTTTCGGCCTTGGGGAGCCGGCCTTCTCGCCCGCCACCACGGGGGTGGTGCGCTTGGACACCGACGACGATGCATTTCCGCCGGCCCGCTCGATCAGCTCGTCCCGGCCTCGGTCCCTTCCTGGCCTGGAACCGCGGAGGAAGACCTTGAAGAACAGGATCGTCTGGCCGTCGTCCGTAACAACCCCGCCAGCCCGCCACGGCGTCCGGAGAGGAGCGCCCCCAAGCCCCGGCCGCGGCCGGGCCCCCTGCCGAACCTCCCCCCGCGGCCCGGCCCACGGTCGAGCCCGCAGTCGGCCCGCCTGCCGCACCGGATGAACCAGCGGCCGCACCGCCTCTGCTGGCTGTCAGCAAACCCGTCTTCCATCACGACCAGAACCAGCTACCCCCCTTCGAAGCGTCAGCCCTCCGACGCCGACACTTCGTCAGCAGCGGACCCTGATCCCACCCGGCACCTCTCGCCCGGCCACGAAGCCGAGCACAGCGAAGGCCCGCCCCCATCGGGGGCGGGCCCTTCCCGACAGGCCGCGCAGCGCGCGGCTCGTGCGACCGCACTCTCGTGGCCGGGTTCCGCCGCATGCAGCACGGAGCCGCTGCTGATCACGTGCCGGTCAGGAAGCCGGGCGCAGTGAGCGGAGCCGGTCGGCGACGTCGTACACGGTCAGGCGCAGGCCGCGGATGTCGGTGATCAGGTCGCGCCATGGTTCGAAGGCGGTGTCGATGTCCTTGCCGGAGGCCTTGATGTAGGCGACGGCGATGCCGTAGCCGAAGTACTCGTTGCGGGCCGGCAGCGGGCGGGTGAGGACGATCTGCTCCAGCAGCGCAGCCGCCCGCCAGTAGGCGTCCGGCTCTTCCGTCCCCCAGGACGGGGTGTTGACCCGGTGGCGGGCGACCGCGGCGACCAGACCCGAATAGTCCAGGACGCCAAGGTCCTTGCCGAGGAGGTCCTCCTGCCGGTCCAGGAGCCAACGGATGTCGATGTGCAGTTCCAAGGGTCAGGCCGCCCGGGTTCCGCCGGCCGCGGGCGGTGCGCCGAACTCCGCGTCGAACGCGGCTGCGATGCCCGGCCGGCCGACCGTCTCGCGGAACGCCGCGGTGGCCCGGCCCAGGGCGAGCTGGTTCTCCTCCTCGATGGCCAGTGCTGCCAGATAGGCGCGCAGGCTCTTGCCGTGGGCGGCAGCCAGGGCGGCGAGGCGGTCCCGGGTCTCGGAGTCGATCTTCACGGTGGTATCAGCCATACCCCGAGTATGCACGCATGCATACCTTCACGAATACCCCTTCGGGAGTCCGCTGCCCCCGTCCGCACGTGGCCTGCGCGCGAGCCGTCATCCGTCCTGGGCGGCCAGGAGCAGAACCAGAGCCCTGGAGTGGGTTGTGCCGAGCGTGGTGGCCAGCGTGTCGGCGGACATGCCGTCGTCGCCCAGCGCCCCGGCGGCCTCCCGTCCGACCCGGGCGGCGATCCGCTCCAGCACACCCGCAGCGCGCAGCGCGGCCAACGGGGTGTCCGCGGCCGTGGCGGTCAGCTGCCCGGCCATCGCGGCCAGGAGCGCGGCCAGCGGCTCGGGCAGCGGCACGGCCGCCTCGCGGACGACGGACAGGTGCGCGGCCCAGTCCGCGAGCGGTCCCGAAAGGTCCACGTCCGCTTCATAC
Source organism: Streptomyces spororaveus (assembly GCF_016755875.1). Classification (NCBI taxonomy): domain Bacteria; kingdom Bacillati; phylum Actinomycetota; class Actinomycetes; order Kitasatosporales; family Streptomycetaceae; genus Streptomyces; species Streptomyces spororaveus. Next base: position 20,879 of record NZ_BNED01000007.1, read on the forward strand.
AGGGGCCGGTCGCCGATCGTGTCCCAGTCCAGGGGGTACTGGGCGGCGCTGCGCCATCCGCACGCGCACCCCGCCCGCAAAGCCTCCGCGCGCGGACGGCGGGCCCGCCCGTCATACGCCGACCAATGCCTGGTCGACGGCACCTCCGAACCGCTCCCGACATCGAAATACACCGGACCCGGCTCACCACCGCCGATGAGTACACCCACCGCGCCCGCGTGTGCGTCCCCGAAATCAACCGTCCACCAGTCCCACTCCACCAGCACACCACTCTCGCCCACGTTCCCGCCGACAGACCGGCCGGATCCCTTGCGACCCTGCCCCGCCCGCGAACCCGCCCACACCCCGGCCGCCCCAACAACCAGCGCGGTTGGATACCTGGCTTTGTACACGGGAATGGGTTCTGGCTCGGGTTCTCCCTTTGGTCTCGCGATCGGAGAGGCCCGCTTCTCGGCGCGTTCGCGGGCGCAGCGGGACTCGGCTGTGTACCAAACCGGCCGGCGGACCGATCAGCGGCCGGTGACGTTGGGGCGGCCCGGTGGTACTGCTGCCCCCAGAGCGCTCTGGGCACCGGGCCTCACCCACGCACGCCATATCGGCGCGGGCTGACCACGACCTAACCGGCGCCCGCACCGGTCGGAACACGGCCCGGAAAACTGGTCCTGACACCTGACGCTGCCACCACCACGAACGGCGACATCCATCCCCGAGCGACAGCAGCAAGGAACGGAAGGCGTCAGGCACCAGGACCCAGGTTCCGCCCCAGGCAGGCCGAGGAGAACGGCAGGGCGTGCCCGGGACGGCGTGCACCCAGCCCTTCAACGACCGAGCACACCACCGGTTCCGCGCCCTGGCCGCCGGGATGCGAACCTCGCAGTTCTACACATCCGGCCGGCCTGCAAACCGACCACCGAGGTGTGGGCGCGCCGGCACGCGCACGAGGGGATGGGCGGCATCTGGACCGTGACCGCAAAGCCTCCCCGCCTCAGCTGCCTACCTTGCGACGAGCACAGGCGAGCGTCCCCCGGCGTCCGCGCCCGCGCGCCGTCTTCGCCCGGGTTCCAGGCGCGTCCGGGGGCAGGTGGGGCAGTCACCTCGGTGTCTGCTTCAGTGGCCGCTGTCGGTGTCACCAGCGCAGGAGCATCACTGCGGCGCTGGCTCCGCTGGCGAGTCCGAAGAGAGCGACCGTGTCGCCCGGGGCCAGCCGGCGGTGGCGCACTGCCTGGGCGAGTTGGAGGGGCAGGGTCGCGGCGGCGGCGTTGCCGGTGTGGGGGAAGGTGGGGATGATCTGCGCGGGTTCGATGTCCATGCGGGTGCGGAAGGCGTCGACGAAGGGCACGGACGGCTGGTGGACGCAGACAAGGTTGAGGTCGCGGACGTTGACGTGCTGTTCCTTGAGCCACTGGGCGCCCTGGTCGTCGAGGTCGATGAAGGAGCCGAGCAGGGCGTCGGAGTCGATGTGGAGGCCCTGGGGGTGGTTGGGGGCGTGGTGGGGGTCGTAGAGGGTGGCGGCGGGCCATCCTGCGGAGTTGGCCAGGAACACCGATCCGGTGATGCCCGGGACAGGTGAGGCCTCCACCAGCAGGGCCGCCCCCAGGTCGGCGCCGGTCAGCGAGGTGAGTCCGGTGCGCAGCTGGTCTCGGGTGAGGTTCCAGCGGGAGAGGCGGGTGAGGGTTTCCCCGCAGGTGATCAGGACGCGGCGGTGCTGGCCGGTTCGGATGAGGGCGTCGGCGACCTGGAGGGCGTTGATGACGCCGTTGCACGCGTTGCCGATGTCGAAGGCCGGGCAGGACAGGCCCGTCTTCGCCGCGACGATGTGGGCGTTGGCGGGTTCGCGGACGTCGGCGCTGACCGCGGCGAACAGCAGCAGGTCGATGTCGGCCGGTGTGAGGCGGGCGGTGTGTAAGAGGCGGGCGGCGGCCCGGGCGGCGAGGTCGGAGGGCAGATCGCCGGGATCGGCGACGGTGCGTTCGTGCAGGCCGAAGGTGCGCTGCAGGAGACCGGCGGGCAGTCTGAGGGCGGGGCTGTGCTGGTGGAGGAGTTGTTCGATCTCGGTAACGTGCTGGCGTCGGGTGGGCAGATGGACTGTGGTGTGGGCGATGCGGCTGTGGGTGCTCACGCCGTCTCCTTCACGCGCCCGGACCTTTCGCCGGGTTGCTGGCCTGGTGGCCGGGCTGCCGCTGCGGGGGTGCGGGGCAGGCCGGTGACCGCGTGCTTGATGCGGTCGGTGAGGCTCAGCGGCAGCATCGTGTGGAGGGGGACGAGGAAGCGGGCTTCCCGGCCGACGACGTAGCGGGGACGCGGCCGACGGGCCGTCAGGCATGTCTCGACGGTGCGTGCCACCGGTTCGGGGCCGGGTACTCGGCGGTCCACGGCGGTGAACAGGCGTGTGGTGCTGTCGTAGCCGGGGTTCGCCGGATCGCGGAGGGTGTTGAGGTCGGTCAGGGCGCGGCTGAGCATGGGGGTGGCGAACGCGCCGGGCTCGATCAGGCTGACGCGGACGCCGAGGTGGGCGGCCTCTACGCGCAGGCAGTGGGTGAGGGCCGAGAGGGCGTGCTTGCCCGCGCTGTACCAGGCGCCCATCGGCCAGGGGACCCGGCCCAGGCCGGAGGAGATGTTGACGATCCGGCCGCCGCCGCAGGCGGCCATGGCCGGCAGGACGAGCCGGCACAGCCGGGCCGGACCCAGCAGATTCACCTCCAGCAGGCGACGGGCGTCCTCGTCGTCCACGTCAGCGACCGCGCCTGCCTGTGGGATGCCGGCGTTGTTGACCAGCGCCCACGGCCCGCCGCCCGTCATCTCGGCGCACTCCTGGAGCGCCTGGCGGCAGGATGCCTCGCACGCGACGTCCAGCTGGACGGTGCGCAGGGCCAGGCCCCGCCCCGCGGCATCCGCCACGAGGTTCCGCGCCTTGTCCCGGTCGCGTGCACCGGCGATCACGTCCCAGCCCGCGCCCGCCAGACGGAACACGATCACCCGGCCAAACCCACCCGTCGCCCCCGTCACCAGCACACTCCGCCCGCCCGACCCCGCCACCAGCACCCCACGTCCTTCCCAACTCGACTCGCCGCGCCTCGGCCCGCAGGCCGCGCCCCTCACGCGGACAACGACGAGGCCCCGGCAAGGTAGTGGCCCCCGCCGCCGGGGCCCGGCCGCGGCCGCGTACACCTTCAGCTGCTCCACTTCCAGACCCTCGGTCAGGGGCCTCCGGGAGTGCTTCGCGTCCGTGCTCACGGGTGCAGCCCACGGATCGGCGGCCTCCCGCACCGGCGGCTCGGCAGCGGCGGGAGCGGGGGGCTCGGGGGGCTCGGGGGTGGCGGCCGCAGCGGGAGCGGGCTCGGCGGGCAGGCGCGACCCGCGGGTCACCGGCCGCGCACCTGCGCGCGGCCAACACGTCCCTGGCCGGTACCGCGGCGCCGGCTGCAGGAGCGGGCGAGGCCGAGGTAACGGCAGTCGCCGCCGGGGCGGGTGCAGGTGCCGGGCCGGCAGGCTGCGGGCGCTATGTCCGAGGTCATTGCGGCGTGCTGAAGGTGCCGGCGCGGGCTGCCGCAGCGGCGACCCGGGCGGCGCGGTGCGGGAGCGTCGGGTCGGGGACGGCCCGGATCAGCAGCAGTTCGTGGTAGAGCGGGGCGGTCGCCGCGATGAGCAGCGCCCGGCTGTCGGCGGGGCCGGGCAGTTCGCCCCGGTCGGCTGCTCGGGTGACGACCGCAGCGCACCGTGCGTAGCGGTCATCCCAGAAGCGTGACAGTGCCGCTGCCGCCTCCGGCGAGCGGAATCCGGCGGCGATCAGAGCCATCGTCAGGTTCGGGCCGCCGCCCGCCAGTGCCTCGTACACCTCCTGGTTGAGGGCAGTCAGGTCGTCCTCCAGTGACCCGGTGTCCGGTGGGGTCCACGTGTCGTCGGATGCGGTGTCGAGTACGTCGGCCAGCAGGTGTCCGACGTCGCGCCAGCGCCGGTAGACGGTCGTGCGGTGGACGCCGGCGCGTTCGGCGACCGCGTCGACTGTCAGCCCGTCGTACCCGGCCTCCAGGAGCAGCGCGCCCACCGCCTCCAGCACCTGGGTGCGGACGCGGGCGCTGCGGCCGCCGGTCCGGCGCCGCCTCGTGGCCGGTTCCTGTCGGCTGGAATCTTCGCTTGCCTGCATGGGGGAATCCATGCCAGCATTTTAACGCAACATTCGTCGCCTTAAAGGAGAAGTCCCGTGGTCATCCACCGCGTTGCCGCCCACCGCACCGCCGCCGTGACGACGATCCCCGCCCCCGAACTCCTGGAGCCGCCCTGTGACTGCGCAGCTCACCGCGTCTGACCTCACCAAGTCCTACGAAGGCCGCCTGGTCCTCGACTCCGTCGACTGCTCCGTCCCCACCGGCGAACGTCTCGGTATCGTCGGAGAGAACGGCTCGGGCAAGTCCACCCTGCTCCGGCTGCTGGCCGGGGCCGAGCGCCCCGACCGCGGCGAGGTCGTCCTTCACGCCGAAGGCGGCGTCGGCCATCTCGCGCAAGAGGAAAGCCTCCCCCCGCACCTGACCGTCCAGCAGGTGGTCGACCGCGCCCTCGCCGAGCTGCGCGCCCTGGAGCAGGACCTGCGCCGGCTGGAGGCCCGCATGGCCGACGGCGACGCCACCGCCGAGACCCTCACCGCGTACGCCGACACCCTCACCGCCTTCGAACTGCGCGGCGGGTACGACGCGGACGCCCGCGTGGAGCGTTCCCTGCACGGCCTCGGCCTGCCGGGCCTACCCCGCGAGCGCGCTGTCGGCGGCCTGTCCGGCGGCGAGGCCGTGCGCCTGCGCCTGGCCGTACTGCTCGCCGCCGCCCCGGAGGTGCTGCTCCTCGACGAGCCCACCAACCACCTCGACGGCGCCGCCCTGACCTGGCTGGAGGACCACCTGCGGGCCCGGCGCGGCATCACGGTCGTCGTCTCCCACGACCGGGCGTTCCTGGAACGCGTCGCCACCTCCCTTTTGGAGGTCGACGGTGACCTGCACAGGACCGTGCGGTACGGCAACGGCTACGCCGGCTACCTCGCGGAGCGCGCCGCCGAGCGGCGGCGCCGCGCGGAGGCCCACACCGCCTGGCGGGCCGAGGCAGCCCGGCTGCGCGAGGCCGCCGCCGTCACCGCCCGCCGGGTGGCGCCCGGCCGGGCCATGAAGGACGGCAACAAGATGGCGTACGACCGCGCTGCCGGCCGGGTCCAGCAGTCCCTCGCGAGCCGGGTCCGCAACGCCGAGGAACGGCTCGCCCGGCTGCTGGCCCGGCCGGTGCACCCACCCGCGGAGCCACTGCGGTTCACCGCCGTGCCGCGCACGGCCACCACCGCAGCCGGGCCTGGCACGCCCGCCGGGCCGGCCGGGTCCGACGACGCGCGACGGGTACTGCTGGCCGCGGCGGGCGTCGCGGTCGAGGGGCGGCTCGCGCCGGTGGATGTGACCGTGCCGGCCGGCGGCCGGCTGCTGGTCACGGGCCCGAACGGGGCGGGCAAGAGCACCCTGCTGCACGTTCTGGCCGGCGCCCTGGACCCCGACCTCGGGCAGGTCGTCCGGCACGGCCAAACCGGGCTGCTGGCCCAGCACACCGACGCCGGCACAGGCCGCGGAACGCTGCTCGCGGCCTACGCCGAGGGCCGCTCCGGGACTCCCGAGGAGCACGCCGAACGGCTCCTGTCGCTGGGCCTGTTCGCCCGCGACCGGCTGTCCGCTCCGGTCGGCTCCCTCTCCGTCGGGCAGCGGCAGCGGCTGGCCCTGGCCCGCCTGGTCACCGAACCGGCCGATGTCCTGCTGCTGGACGAGCCCACGAACCACCTCTCCCCCGCGCTGGCGGAGGAACTGCAGGAGGCGCTGGACCGGTTCGCCGGCGCAGTGGTCGTCGTCAGCCACGACCGGCGGCTGTGCGCCCGCTGGCCGGGCGACCGGCTCACCCTGCGCGCCCCGGCGCCCGCCGCAGCCGCCGCCCACCCGTGACGGTCGGCAGGCCGCTCCACCCCTCCCCTCCTCCCCCTCGAAGGGACGCCCCTCTTGACCACCTCCGTAAGCCCGCTCGGCACCCTCACCCTGCCCACCGCCGGCTCCGGCCCGTACGCGCTCGCCGTCGGGCCTGACGGCCATCTGTGGTGCACCCTCGTCCACGCCGGGCGCATCGCCCGCCTCACCCCGTCGTCCGGCCGCGTAGAGGAGTTCGCACTGGACTCCCCCGACTGCGGCCCCACCCTGGTCACCGCCGGCCCGGACGGCGCGCTGTGGTTCACACGCTACCGCGACCACCGGATCGGCCGGATCACAGTGGACGGCGAGACCCGCTCGTACGCGCTTCCCGGCAGCGCGGGCGGGCCCTACGGGATCGCGGCCGGGCCCGACGGCGCCCTGTGGTTCACCCTGACGAACACCAACCGCATCGGCCGGATCGGCACGGACGGCGAGGTCCGCGAGTTCCTTCTGCCGTGCGAGGGGGGATTCCCGTCCTTCCTCACGGCGGGACCCGACGGAGCCCTGTGGTTCACTCTCAACCAGGCGAACGCGATCGGCCGGATCACCGTCTCCGGCGAGATCCGGCTCCACCCCCTGCCCACACCCGGCGCCGCCCCGGTCGGGATCGCGGCCGGCTGGGACGGGAGCCTGTGGTTCGCCGAGATCGGCGCCGGGCGGATCGGACGGCTCACGACCGGCAGGGCAGGCGTGGAGATCACCGAGTTCGCGCTGCCCGAAGCCGACTGCCGCCCCCACGCTGTCGCGGTCGCACCGGACGGGACCTGCTGGTTCACCGAGTGGGCCACCGGCCGGATCGGCTCCGTCACCCCGGATGGGATGATCACCGAGCACCCGCTCACACACCGCAACCGCGAACCCCACGGACTCACCTTCGGCCCTGACGGCACGCTGTACGTCGCAGAGGAGCACAGCGGCATCTCCAGGTGGGAGGTACACCACGCCGCCTGACACCCCAACAGGCGGCAAGGCCGACAGAACGGCCACGGCAGCGACGGTCTGGTCGACACCGACCCCGGCGCGGTCCGCGTCGGTCAGGATCCGGGCGACGTCGACACCGGCGGCGTCGAGGCGGCCCATCGCGGCCGCGATGTCCGGCCACGCCGGGGACGCCAGGATCACCTCACGGACCAGCCCCTGGGGCATCGACGTGCGCAGGAGGCCGGACCACCGGTCGGTGCCCCCCGCCTTGATACGCGCCGTGTGTGACGTTCAGTGACCATCTTGGGTGGGCGCCGACCCGGGCGGGTCTGATTCGGATCTAGGCTCGGAAGGCTTTCCGAAGGAGTTCGCCGAACTCGGCTGGGTGCGTGGTCAGGCCGGTGTGCCCGCCGGGGAAGCGCCGGAGTACCCGGGCGGTGACCGGCGACGTGTGACGGCAGCCGGGACCTCGCCCCGGCCGGCAGCGCCACGGGGCCGGGAGCAGCATGTCCGAAGGCGGCTCCCCGCAGTGGCTATTGCACCCCTGCGCCGGGTGCAGTGCGCCGTTGACGCACTCGAACAAGACGGCATCCCACCCGGACAGAGTGCTCACGTCCGGGTGTGCTGCTGCCGGGGCGTGCCCCGGCAGCGGGGTTCAGAAGGAGACGTCGAAGTAGTCGATGTCGGTGAACTCGACCCGGAGCTCGTCGGCCCGGGTTCCGCCGTCCTTGAAGTAGATCTCCTGCAGCCCCTCGGCGACGATCGCCCGCAGGTCGCGGTCGGCGGCGCCCTGTGCGCGGGCGTCGAACAGGCGCTGGGCGTACAGGGGCGGGAGGTGGACCGTGAGCCGGCGGACGCGGCCGTCGTCGGTGCTGCCGACGGGGGCGGTGTAGCCGAACCGGGCCCGGGTCTCGACGGTGATGCCGGTGCTGGTGGCGGCCTCCTTACGGCGGCGGCCCCGTACCACGGGCTGCCAGCGGGCGCGTACGGCCGTGTCGATGCGCTCCGCGACGGGCTGGGGCGGGGTCTTGCGGTCGCCCTTGCGGTAGCGCTCCACCGACCGCTGACTCACCCCGAGCACCTCGGCGACGGCCTTGGTCGTCTTCAGCTGCTTCAGCAGGAAGTTGATCCGGCCCTTCAACGTCCTGGGCGGCTCCCTCGTGAACCCCTCCCGGTCCGCTCGGTCCAGGGCGTCATCGATGTCCCCCACCCGTTGCCTGTCCCTTCGCCGCCGCCCCCGTCCCCGGCACATCGCCCGGGACCGCGCGTACCAGTCTGTCCTACGACCCGGCTGCCGGTCCGGCCGCCACCGCGAAGGAACGGCACTGAACAACCTCGGCATCGCCCTGCGAGAGACGCAGCAGTTCGAGGAAGCCATCGACGCCCACACCCAGGCCGCCACCACCTTCCACGAACTCGGCGACCGCCACAGCGAAGGAACGGCGTTGAAGGTCTGGGCAATCACGCACAACGAGCGCTGGCTGAAGCGAGCTGAGTAGCCTTCGCCCTCCTTGGATGGCCCACGGCCGCGGCGGCGCTGCGCAGGCTGGCGGCGCCACTCTCCCGGAGTGCGGACAGTGACCGCCCGCTGTGCGCAGCAGTGCGGGCCGTCGCCCGGTGAGGCGACGGCCCGTGCGGTCATGTCACGCAGGACCCCGCCATCGTGCGGGGCCTGCGGGTGCCGGTGTTAGCGGCGGCGGCCCCAGGTTTCGGTGTCGACGGTGCGGCCGCGGTCATCGCGCAGCGTCGCGGTGTCAGAGCCGTTGTCCCAGACGTAGTTACGGCGGTCCTGGAAGAGGTCGGTGCGGGTGTCGCGGCCGTTGCCGGTGTGCATACGGATGGTGGCCCGGCCGGCGATGCGGACGTTGTCGAAGCGGTAGCGGTTGCCGTCGCTGTCCCGCAGGGTCCAGCCGCGGAGATTGATGCCCTCGCGGGTGGTGTTGGTGATCTCCACCCACTCGCTGTTCAAGGACCGGTTCGAGCGGTCGTCACGTCCGGGACTGTCGGCCTGGACCCGGCTGATCTCCACCCGCGGCCGCTGCTGGTGGTGACGGTCACCGTCGTGCGCGGACGCCGGCAGCGCGGCGGCCGAGACGATCGCGCCGGCCACCAGGACGGTGGCGGCGATACGACGTACGGAGGAAAAAGCAGAAGACATAGGTGACGCTCCCTCAAGAACAGCGCAACGCATCCGGCGCCAGAGGCAACCACTCCGCCGGATCCTGGACAGCCTCCGACCGGATCGAGCGAGCCGAGACCGCGACCAGGGAAGCCAGCTGGCCCTAGGCAGCGTCTTGTCGATCATTTGTCGAGCCAGATGAGGGTGCTGGCGAGGGTGATCGCGGCCTGGTAGCGGGCGGGGTGCTTGTCGTAGCGGGTGGCGATGCCTCGCCATTGCTTGAGGCGGTGGAAACAGCGTTCGACGACGTTGCGGCGCCGGTAGACGGACCTGTCGAAACGACAGGTCCGTTCCCGGCGCCGGGCTCGGCCCGCGAGTTGGCCGGCACGCTCCGGGATCGTGGCTTTGATACCGCGCCGACGGAGGGAGGCGGGAAAGTCCGGGAGGAGTATCCCTTGACCGCGATGACCCGCTCGGGCCGCACGCGGGGCCGTCCGGGCCCGCCGCCTGCCACCCGAAATGAGGCCGATGACGGTCTCGGCCTGGGTTCAGTCGTTACGGGTGCCCGCGGTCAGAACGAAGGCCAGTGGCCGGCCGCGACCGTCGCAGGCGAGGTGAATCTTCCTGGTCAGCCTGCCGCGGGAGCGTCCCAGGGCTCGTTCGTAGAGCCCCCTTTGGCGGCGGTGTGCTGGTGGGCACGCACGATGGTGGAGTCGATCGCGACCAGCCAGTCCACCTCGCCCCTGGTCTGGGCGGCGGCCAGGAGACGGTCGAAGGTGCCGTCGGCCGCCCAGCGGGCGAAGCGTCGTCTCCGGGAACATCGCTGGGCGGTGCGGCCGGGACCGTGCCGGAAGACGGGTCCGGAGCCGGGCCAGCGGAAGCCAGCGGCACTGTGGGAGCGGTTGCGGCGGGTGCTGGGGCGGCCGGGGTGAGAGCCGCGGTCGAGGCCATGGCCGCCGCGTGGAGCTGGCGGGCCTTGAGAAGTGCAGGCCGTGCCGTTGAAGGACGCGGTGGGCGGTCGAGGGCGCGATCCCGGTGCGGGGCGGCCGGCCAGTCCGGGCCCGTGCTTCCATGCGTGTGACCGGAAGCGCGGGCCCGTCTGGCGTGGGGAAACAGTCCCCGAAGGCTAGTCGTCGTCCCCGGGTTCGGATTCTCTGACGAACCAGAGGTCGAGGGTGTACTGCTCAGCGGTGGAGCACTGTTTCCATGCTGCTCGGATCTGTTCCGCGCCCCATTGCTCATCGACAGCGCGCTGGAGGCACGTGTCGTAGTAGGCGGCCGTGGCGTCTCGTCCGCTCCATGCCGCGTGCCCGTCGTAGACGCCGGGTCGCGGCAGGTCCATCATGCCCGCCGGCCCAAAGGTGAACTGGTTGACGACGAGTTGGCCTGTCTCTGATTCCAGGGTGACAGGGACCGTGCCTTCAGCGTCCTCCGGGGCCTTCTGGGGAGTTTCCCAGACCCTGATGGTGACCTGCACTTCGATGTCGGGCTGAAGGCTGTGTAGGTAGAGGTGGTAGCCGTTTCCGGCGACTACCTCGGTCCTTGACAGCTTCAACGCCTCGTCGTCGCCGAGGTAGGCGTCAGAGTCGTAGACCTCCACGATTCTGCGGTCCGGTCGGGCGGTAGTGCTGTATTCGGTGATGATGGACATGGGCGCTCCGTCACTGCTCAGGGAGTTATTTTCACATAAAATGCATCTCCGTCGAGGATGCGGTTCAGGGTGAACATTTCGTTCAACCTTCGACCGCCCGTCTCATTGTCAGTTCCCTCGATGAGCCTGGCCGAGAACCTGTTCCCCGGGGCGGCAGCGCCTTCCTTGGTGGAAGCGAAGGGGTATTCGTCGCACTGGAGTCCAGTCCCTCTATAATCACCCCAGACATCGTTGCACGTTTCTATCGCCTTATCCCGATTCTTCTCCTGCTTGCCCTTGTCGATGAGGCGGTGGAGGGGCTCGGCGGCTCCGGGTACGGTTTTACCGGCCCAGGAGGGGAAGGTGCGCTCGGGTAGCTGTTGAGCGTCGAGGATGTGTCGTGCACTCTGGTCCACGGCGGGGTCCTTGAGGCTCATGACAAGCTCTACGCGCGCCCCGGTGAACACCGTTCCCTTGTGTTTGCCTGCTACTGGTCCGGCGTAGTCGAAGCGGACAATCGACGTGGCCATCATCTTGTCCTCCCACTTCACCGCGGTGGGGGAGGTCACCTGCATCGTCAGGTTGATCTCACCGAGAACCACCTGATTGTTGCCCGACTCGAGCTTGCCGGTGTCGGGTGAGGTGTAGGTGAGCTGCCAGAACGGCTTTGCATTCCATTCTGCGATTGTGCCGTTTTGGAGGACGTTGTTCGGTTTGGTGATCTGTGGGTTGACGTCGCTGCCCTGGGCTTGGATCTTGTGGGTGAAATACTGCTCGATCTTCCAGTTCGCAGGGTTCTCGCCGGCGACCGCCTTGGTGCGGATGTTTTCGACACTGCTGGTGTAGTCGACTCTGCGGGATCCGTCGTAGGAGAATCCCAGAATCCAGACGTCGAACCAGAGTTCGCCTCGGAGTCGTAGTCTGTCGTCCTTGAGTTTCAGGTAGGTGGGACGGTGCACGCACGTTTCAAAGCGGCTTTTGATCCAGCCCTTCGGGGTCTTGGCCTCGGCACGGCTGGCGCACTCGGTGCGCAGGTCGCCGTCCTGGAGGATGGTCGGCCGTGAGGCAGTACCCGAGCCTGCGGCACGTGCGGAAGCAGAATCGGCTGTCCCGAGAGTCAGGAGAAGTGCGAGTGCGGCACAGAACAGTGTCAGGAGGGCGTGCGTCCGCGGCCGCTGGGTGGCTCGCATGAGCACTCGGGGGACGGAAGCGTCGGCGGTCACGACTGGCACATCTGCCCCCAGCAGGCCTCGAGGAGCTGTCCGGTCTCAGTCGAATAGGTGGCGCGGAACCCTTGGAAGGTCAGTCCGCGATGCTCCAGGCCGCGGGTAGGCGCCGCGGACTCCACGGTCACCACCGAGGTGCCAGCGATAGCCGAAGACTGTGGCGCAGTGCTCGACGAATCCTTCGCGTTCGGCAGTCGTATCCCTGACGCAACGCGGATCCCGTCCCGGGCGACGCCGAAGGATTTGGCCGCGCGCTCTGCGATGTCAGCCGGTTCCCCATGCCTTCCAGGCTTTCGCGCCGCATCGCGCTGGGGGCTCTGCAGCGCTGCCGCGTTGCAGACCTTGACGGTTTGCACGCAGTTCGACAGACCGGGAACCGTGTTCATGCAGCTTTCAGGGTCGGTGGCGAGGCAGTTCGAGAGCGCCTTCTGGTCGACGCCGTTGAACGTCCCCGCCGCCCGAGCCGGTGTCGTGGGCGCCGGCCCCACCGTTGGCCCGGGTTTACTCACCGTCCACTGGATGGACGTGGTGGAGTCAGTCAGTTTCGCCTCGAAGCAGTACGGCGCCTTGTAGACGGCGGCAGGGTCGGACGGGATACCCATCGACTTGCCGCATATCCCCAACGTCGTGAGCTGCGTAGTGTCCGCGGTCGCCGCCCTGGCCCAGGCCTTGTTCTCCGCCATGAACTGCATACGGTTCGCTATCGGCGGGACCGTCACGTGCTGGGGCCCTCTGACCTCAAGGCCGATGTCGACCCGGTTGGGATTTCCGCGAGGAATCTTGAGCTGGTCGGTGGTGGTGCCGACCATGTTGAAGTCGTACAGGACGTCCCACTGGTCGCCACTGGCCTGGCGCACCGTCATGTACGTGTGGTTCACGTTGTCCGCGACCGTCGGGTTGAGGCCTGCGGTGATGGCCTTGGTTACCCCGCCGCGTTTACCCAGCTCGGTCCATCTCGGCCCGTAGCCGATGGTCGTCGCGCCCGTCTTTTCGGCGTGCAGGCCTACGTCAATGGAGGGACCGAATATGTCGCCTCCGTTAGCGCCTTCGGTCTGGTCGGTGTTGGGGACC
>NZ_BNED01000008.1 GCF_016755875.1 Streptomyces spororaveus
GTACCAGGGTCAGGTCGCCGAGACCATCACCTACGGCAAGGCCGGCGGCAGCGTCGAGAGTCGCAAGCTGACCTGGCCGCGGAGCATGGAGACAGCCAGGCGCAAGAGGCTCGATACCAGCGATCTGGTTGCGTACCAGACGGGAATCGCCCGGACCGATGACATCGAGTCCGTCAGTGGTGGCAAGTCCCGTATGGAGCGCACCCTCAGCACCTACGAGGGGAAGGAGGCATACGGTCTCCTCAAGACGACGCAAACGGATGTCCTGGAGAACAAGGGCACCGGGTGGACCACCGTCAAGCAGTCCTGCACCAGGCTCAAGTACGTCCACAACGGCGCAAGCAACCTGATCGGTCTGCAGTCCGAGAAGGTTGAGACGACGGGTGACTGCTCCGGCGGTGGCGTCGAGGCCGGCACTCGCCTCAGTGCCACCCGCATCTCCTACGACGCGATCAATGCCTTCGGCACCGCGCCCACCAAGGGTCTCCCGTACCAGGTCGACAGCACTGACGCGGCCGGCACCGGCTGGACGACGTCCGGCCGCACCGAGTACGACGCCCTCGGCCGCGCCGTCAAGACGTACGACGCCGCAGGCAACCCGTCGGGGATCACCTTCAGCCCTCCGACCGGACCGCCGTTCTCCATCACGGCGACCAACGCCCTCGGGCACACCGTGACCACCAAGGTGGACCCGGCCCGCGGCAGCGTCCTGGAATCGACCGACGCGAACGGCCGCAAAGTCACCACGGTGTACGACGAGCTGGGCCGGAGCACGGAGGTCCGGACGCCTTCGCAGAAGCCCACCGACCCGGCGGCCTACACCTTCGAATACCAGATCGCGGAACTCAAGACGCCGGCCGTCATCTCCCGCACCCTCAAGGACAACGGCACCTACAGCACTTCCGTCGCGATCTACGACGGGTTGCTGCGACCGCGCCAGAGCCAGAGCGAGGGCCCGGGCGGCGCACGGCTGATCACGGACACCCTGCACAGTGCGAACGGAACCGTCAGCCAGACCAACAGCGGCTACCTCGCCGAAGGCAAGGTGAGCACGGAGCTGTACGTCCCCAAGTCGGTCACCGAGGTACCCAGCTCTGCCCAGACCGCCTACGACGGCCTCGGTCGCGCCGTGCGCGTCACCAGCCTGGAGAAGGGCGAAGCCCGCCGGTCCACCATCACTCAGTACGGCGGCGACTGGACCCTGACCCGGAGCGGGATGTCGCCCACCGGGTCGGCGCCGCTGCCCGGCAGCCGCGCCGTCAAGACATGGACCGACGCCCTCGGCCGCACCTCCGAGATCGAGCACTACACCGCCACCGACCTCAGCACGTCGACCAGGACCGGCTACGCCTACGACGTTCGCGGCAAACTCGCCAAGGTCACCGACACGGCCGGCAACAACTGGACCTACACCCACGACGCCCGCGGACGGATGACCTCGTCGCAGGACCCCGACACGGGCAGGTCGACGTTCACCTACAACAACCTCGACCAGCAGGTCTCGACAACCAACGTCGACAACGTCACCCAGTACACGTCGTACGACGTACTCGGCCGCAAGACCGCACTGCGCGACGACTCCGAAACCACCGACCCCATCGCCACCTGGACCTACGACACCCTCCCGGGCGGCAAGGGCCAGCCCGTCGCCTCCACCCGCAAATGGGGCGCCGGCTCGTACAAGACCGAGGTCACCGGCTACGACAGCGAGTACCGGCCGACCGGATCGAGGATCACCATCCCGGACCTGCCCGCCACGAAGGGTCTGGCCGGCAGTTACGCCTACAGCACCACGTACACCCCCACGGGCAAGGTCCAGTCGACGACCCTCCCGGCCACGATCGGTGGTCTCGCCTCCGAGAAGCTGATCACCCGCTACAACGCCGACGGCATGGTGCAGACCGTGTCCGGGCTGTCCTGGTACACCGCGGAAACGGTCTACAGCCCCTACGGCGAGATCCTGCGTACCGCCTCCGGCAACGCACCGAACCGCGTGTGGACCACGAACACCTACGACCCCCACACCGGACGGGTCGCCTCGGCGACCAGCCACAAGGAGACACGTGACTCCGCGTCCGGCTCGAATCTCCTCTCCTCCCTCAGCTACACCTACGACTCGGTCGGCAACCCGACCTCCATCACCGACACCTACCCCGGCATCACCCCGCAGTCCCCGACCCTCGTCGACCGTCAGTGCTACACCTACGACGCCATGGGACAGCTCGTCCGAGCTTGGACGGGCAAGACGGAAGGCTGCCCCACCGGTCCCGCGGGCCCGGCGCGCACGGAAGTGGGATCGGGTACGCCGGGTGACGCCTACTGGCAGGACTACCAGTTCGACGCCATAGGCAACCGCACCAGGCTGACCGATCGCGACCCCACCAACAGCGCCCTCGACGACGAGACGACGTACACGTACGGCGTGGAGATCAGGGGCGGCGCCCTGCCGAACCCGAAGAAGCAGCCCCACGCCCTGACCAAGGTCAACAAGACCACCAGGACGCCTGGTTCCTCGGTCGACTCCCTGTCCACCTACACCTACAGCGCGGCGGGCAGCGCCAAGACCCGCACCATCGACGGTGACACCCAAACCCTGAACTGGGACCACCGCAGCAAGCTCCTCTCGGCCACCAGCCCCGGCATCGGCTCCGTCGCGGTCACGGGCCTTTCCGGCAAGTGCCTCGACGTCCAGGACGGCAACACCACTGACGGCACCCCCGTCCAGCTGCTCTCCTGCAACGAGAGCAAGCCCCAGCAGTGGCGCATCACCGGCGACACCGTCCGCGCTCTCGGCAAATGCCTCACCTCCGAAAACGGCAAGGCCGTCCTGAAGGCCTGCAAGCCGGGCGAGGCGAGTCAGAAGTTCACCTACCGGGAGACGGACAAGGCCCTTATCACCGGCACCAACCAGTGCCTCACCGTCCCCAGCGACAATGACGCCGAGGGCAACGACCTGCACACCTTCACGTGTGCCGGCCCGGCCGTCACGGCGGCGCAGCAGTGGAGCTTCGGCAACCTCACCAGCTACCTCTACGACGCGTCCGGCAACCGGGTCGTCCAGGAAACCGGAAGCGCCCGCACCCTCTACCTCGGTGAAACCGAGATCACCGTCGACAAGGCCGGCAAGGCCATCGACGCCGTCCGCTACTACAACAGCCCCAGCGCCCCGACCACGGTCCGCCGCACCAACGGCAAGACCACCGGCCACACCCTGTCGCACCTGCTCACCGACCACCACAACACGGCGACCATCAGCGTCGACCAAAAGGCCGGCCAGCCGGTCACCCGGCGCAAATCCGACCCGTACGGCAACCCGCGGGGTGGCCAGCCCTCCAGTTGGCCCGGCGACCGCACTTTCCTCGGCACCGGCAAGAACGACAACACCACGGGCCTGACCCACATCGGCGCCCGCGAATACGAGGCCAGCACCGGCCGCTTCATCACGGTCGACCCGGTCATCGACATCACCGACCCGCTCCAGATGAACGGGTACACGTACGCCAACGGCAACCCCATCACCAACCTGGACCCGGACGGCCTCAAGTACTTCGAGGGAGACAACAGCGACCCGGGGTTCCAGGCTGCATCCCAGAATGTTGTGGAGGTTGCACAGGCGAGACAGGACCGACGGAACGATATTCGACAGAATACGCGGAACACGTTTGAGCGAACTCGCTATAAGCTGCTTTCCGGGAAGAAAGGCTACATACGCAATTCCAAAAGCACTTCGGGTAAAGAATTTGACCGAATGATGAACAAGTATGACCCGAATGGCGGTTCTATTACGAAGCAGATCTCTTTCAAGATGTGGATGTTCGGCGCACCCCAAGAGGAGATCGACTACTTCAACCGTAACTACTGTGAATTCATAAAATGTAACGACTGGTTGGAGTCCCTGGCGACTGGTGAACTGATCTCCTCGGACATATATGAAAAGCCCAACGCCCAGGTGATGGGTGAAATGTTTGCCGGGGGGATGCTTTCGCGCGCAGGGGCAACTAAGAAGGTGAACGGGGCGGCGGGGAAGCCGTGCGGTAACAGCTTTGTCGCTGGAACGCATGTGCTGCTCGCCGACGGAACCAGCAGGCCCATCGAAGACCTGGTGGGAGGTGATGAAGTCCTCGCAACCGACCCCGAGACCGGCGAGACCTCGAAGAAGGCCATCACCGCGACCATCTACACGGAGGACGACAAGACCTATGTCGACCTGACCGTACAGACGCCCGATGGAGTCAAGTCCATCACCACGACAGGTCACCACCCGTTCTGGTCGGAATCCGACCAGGCCTGGAAGAATGCCGAGGACCTCAAGCCTGGCGAAACCCTACGTACAGACGGCGGGCCTTCCGTAGCGATCGCCGCGACCCACGCCTACGAAGCGTTCAATCAGACCTTCAACCTCACCGTCGCCGACCTTCACACGTACTATGTGCTCGCAGGCGCCACCCCGGTCCTCGTTCACAACTGCAACGTTATTGATGGAAGTGGTCCGGCTAGGGGAGTGCTTGAGGTCAGCGACCGGGTGAAATCTGTCGGCGCGGTGAAGAACTTCAACCCGAAGGGTGAGAGGGACTTCGTCTTCGATCCGACCACGGGACGCTTTGCGACCGGTGCAGACCAAGGCGTTGGTGGGCACGATTTCCTTGGGAGTGCTATTGGCGCGGACAAGTCAACGATGGTGGGAGGTCGGCTCCGTCGAGGTCCCGATGGAGAACTTCAGACCAATCAATGGTCCGGACACTACGGAATGAACTGGGACGATTCGGCAAGGAAGGCATTCCAGGACTTCATGGGCCAACACGGTATAACCGTGAGCCACACTCCGAGCATGCATTGGTGAGCAGGATGACGTTCCTGGTGCATCCAGTTCTTAAGGCAGGTGTCGTGACGGAAAATGATTTGATGGCAGAGCTCTCAGCCGTGCCTGAGACCTGCTGGATCTTCTCTGCCCACGCGAATGAAGCCGGCGCCGTCATGTGGCTGCCGCTGACGAAAATCAGCGAGACCGGCATTTGGCTGGGGCTCGACAGGAAGGGAGTGTGGACGCTAGGCCGACTCGATGGTGTAGTCGAATCCTCGGCGGAAGGTCTTCCCTCGTCTTGGGTGACGATTCTGGACGCAGATGAGTCGTCGCTGCGAGCAGGCTTGGCGTCTGCTGCTGAACGGTTCAAGCTGTCACCGGACGGGCTTGAGAGCCTGGTCCCAGTCGATGACGTGCTGGCAATGGCGATCAGAAGTCGGAGCAGTCACTGGGCAGAGCGTGCAGTCTGCTGGATGTCTGAGAGGGCTATCCCAGGAGACCAATTGGTCCTACTTCGGGGATTGTCCACGGCCGATTGGGCTAATCAACGGACACGGCATACTGCCAGGCGTCTTGTGAAGGGGGTCGAGCAATAAACAACCAGATGCCCTCCCGGACCCTTCGGGAGGGCATCTGGCCGCTTGACGGCAACGCTGACGGCAACGTCAGCGGACAGTTGGTGCGGCGGGCGGCTCGAAGGCAGTGCCAGGGGCTGCGTTGAGAGCACCCGTCAGACTGTCGATGGCTTGGCGTTGGAGGCCGAGTCGGACGTGGGCGTAGACGCCGGCGGTGACGCCTATGTGGGCGTGGCCGAGGAGTTCCTTGATCACGACGAGGTCGACGCGTTCCAGGAGCAGGGTGGCGGTCGAGTGGCGGAGGTCGTGGAAGCGGATGCGGCGGAGTCCAGGCCGGTCTGCTCGCCGATTCCCGTGGCCCACAGCGGCTCGTGCGGCGGCGCCGACAGCAGCAGGCGCAGCACCTCGACGGTCGGGCGGGTCATGCGAGGTCCTGTCACGGTGCCCTACGCCACCATGCCTGTCGACCGTAGGTCAAGAATGAACCACGCTCACTCAGCAGACGTTGCCAGTGGCGGCCGAACGACGAACGGCCCTCGGCACCGATGTGCAGGCCGCCGAGCTCGTTCAGGTGAGTCGGCACCTGGGGCTCGTCGGCCCGGTTTCCTATGGGCAACCGGAAGTACGGCATGCACGCTGCGGTTGCCTGGGGGCAACCGGCGCGGAGCATCTCTGTCGTGGGTTGCCGCCGTCTACTCGGCACCCTCCGTCTTGGTGGCTGATTCGGAGACTGAACAGTCGAGGCACTCGGGGACAGTGGCAGTCGTGTGTTGGAGGCCGTCGCAGTTCTCGCACCGGGGGTGTGCGGTGGCGTCACCGAGTTCCTCGAGGGTGGCCTGGAGGCGACGTAGCATGCAGTCGGCCTGGGAGATGGCGGCCGGGGCACGCTGGGACGACATCCACCGAAGTGGACCGAGAAGAGCCTGTGCGAGGCCGACAGCGGTGCTCGCGGCGTACGCCCATCCGTCGGTCGCGACGGTGGGGTCGTCGGGAGCGTCCTCGTGGGGAAGTCCGACCGACCAGGGCGGCACCGTCATGGTGAGGGAGTCCAGCCGGTCACCGGCGAAGCCGAGTTCGAACCAGGCACGCCGGACCTGGTCCTCGGCCAGGGGCCACTCCCAGGGGCCGGTGAAGTAGGCGCGTGCGTGGCCGGGGCCGGCAACGGATTCCTCGTAGCCGACGCCTGCGGAGCGCCAGAGCAGGGCCCACAGAGCGGCCGTGCGCAGTTCGGGGTCGTGGCTGCTGTGGCCCAGGTCGTCGGGGACGTCGATGCCCAGGGCCGTGAGGGCAGCGAGAAGCTGCTCGTCGGTGGTGTGCGAAGGGGTCATGTCCTGCCTACAGGGGGCTCGGTGTCTGCGGGGCCGGAGGAGAGCGTGCTCCGTCCCCCATGAGCGTGCAGCACGGACCTCGCCGACAGGGCGCGACGCAGCGACCGGCGGATGGCCGCGGCAAGCACCAGGCCGGCCCGGCGGCGCGTCCACGGTCTCGCAAGCCCCCCTACCGGCACAGCGTTCGGAAGTACCTCAGCTGTCGAGCACGGAGTCACATTCGAAAGCGGTCAAGAGATCAGCTCCGAACAGCCAAAGATTGACTTCTGAAATGCGCTCGCCCAGAGAGCCCCACCAGGGGCCGGTAGGGGTAACCCCACGGCCGGTGGCCAGACCGCCGGGGCGCAGCAGCTGGCCGGGGCCGTACGACGCGGAGCGGGGGGCCTCCCCGGGCTGGCCGGCAGGCACGCGACTTGGAGGGCGCGAGCGCCCCCGCGGCCCTGCGGGCGGCCCGTAGACCTCCTTTCGAGTTGGGACAGCCTCTTCTCGTTTCTGGCATCCAGGCTGGGAAAACGCTGCGGGGACGAAGTCGACGTCGGCATGGGCGGCCGCGGCTACCGGCTCGCGCCCGGGGCCCAGGTCCTGCCACGATCGGGGCTCCCGCAGGGCCCGCCCGCACCCCAACTCCCGTACGGAGGCGCCACCATGTCCACTCCCCCGCCCATCCCGCCGTCCGCCCCCGGGCCGGACGCCCCGCCGCCGGCCCCCACCAGCACCGCGGCCCAGACGGCCGCCCGCGGGCGCCTGGGCGCGGCCGAGGCCGCGATCGTCATCACCGCCATCACCGCGGTGACCGTCCTCGCCGTCCTCGAGCGCCCCGTCCCCGCGCTCCTGGCCACCCTCGCCGCCGGCACCCTCCTGGTGCTACTCCCCGGCCGCGCCGGCGGCCGGCTACTCGCCCTCGTCCACGCGCTCACCGGCCCCCGCCCGTGAACCGCACACCGGACCGCACCACCCGTTCCCGCCCCGGCGCCGAACCGGTCGAACTCGCGACCCTCCGCGGCTGGCTGCGCGCCGCGAAGGCGAACATGCTTCTGTCCACCCTCACCAAGCGCGCGAACGGAGACGGCCGCCCGGAGTACAAGATCTCCGAGTGCACTCTGCGCCAAGCCCTCGACGGCCGACTCCCCACCCTGAACACCACCCTGGCTTTCGCGCGCGGCGCTGGCGCCGACCAGAAGAAGGCCGAGCAGCTCTGGAGGGCCGCCGACCGCGCCGTCAACCCGCCGCCGCGCCGGCCCGCCCCGCACGTCCCCGGCGCCTTCACCACCCCGGACGGACTCGTACGCGCCATGAACCGCGTCCGCGCCACCGCCTCCCACACCAGCCTGCGCGCCCTTGCCGACCGCGCCGGGCCCGGACTCTCCCGCAGCACCCTCCACCGCCTCCTGTCCGGCGACCAGATACCCACCGCCGGCCAGCTCGCCGCGTTCGCCGCCGCCTGCGACGCCGGGGAGGCGGCCACCGCCGCGCTCCTGGCCGGCCACCGTCGGATAATCGACGGACCGCCCCGGCCCTTCCCCTACGGCTGCGCACAGGCCGAGTGGGCCGCCGAACGCCGATACCGCGACGACGCCGCCCGGCCCTGGCTCACCGAGCCCGAAGAACTCGGCTGGGACGACCAGCAGCGGCACGACGAGGTAGAAGCCGCCTTCCGGCGCTGGGCAGCCGATACCGAAGCCCTTCTCGACGAGCTCGAAACCGACCAGCACCCGGCCACCGCAGGGCGTAGCGCGGCCGCCTGCGGCCCGCGCGCCGGCCTTGTGGCGATCGCGGCCAGGGCCCAGCCCGTCTACGACACGTGGATCGGCCGGCCCCCTGCGCTGGCCGAGCCCAACCCGGACCAGCCCTGAATCCCCCGGCCCGGTGCTGGCGGCCGCTGAGCCCGGGAGGGGCCCGGCCGGCAGTCGGCGTGAGCCGGACCCGGGCCAGGAGTACGGCGGCCGGTCACCGCGGGACGGCCAGGCTCAGCGGGCGGCGGACGCGAACGGACGGCGAACTGCGGCAGGCCAACGGGGCGTAGGACCGTGCGGGGTCTGGCCGACTAGCGGGCGCTGATGGTGGCCGACCAGCCGCTGCGGCTGAAGTGGCAGGCGCCGTCCGGGTCGACGCGTACCGCTGCCCCCGAGATGGGCAGGTCTCCGTCGATGACGAGCCAGGTGCGGATGCGGTCCAGTTCGTCCCACAGCCGGCGCGGGCCGCCCTGGTGGACGGTGGGCGCCTGGCGGGCCCCGGGGGCCGTGGCGCGGGCCCAGGAGCCGTCCGGGTGCAGCATGTAGGCGGTGCGGGTGCCGTCCGCAGCCGTCTCCATGCAGTGCTCGATGCCGGGGACCGTGAGTTCGAGGGTGGAGCGCACGTCCCAGGTACGCCTGACCCTCATCACTGGGAAGCGGCCGGTGGTGACGGACTCGCCGTCGGCCTTTCGCGCGGTGGCCCACAGGTCGGCGTTGTCGGGCGTGGGGGGGTAGTCGTCGCCGTGGCGGGTGGTCATGAAGGCGGCGGGCTCGGGGGCGACCTTGCCGGTGGCGCCGCCGTCGGCGGTCTTGTCCGCGACGATGAGCAGCCCGGTGCCGGACAGGGCGGTCACCATCCGGCCGCCGGGGGCGAGCGCGGTGAGCCAGGAGGCGGGGACGGCCGGGACCGAGACGGTGGAGACGATGCGGTCGTAGACGCCGGGCAGCTCGCCGGTTACGTCGCAGACCTCCAGCTGCGGCCGGTGCCCGGCCGTGGTCAGGCGGTCCCACGCCGCCTGGATCAGGTACGGGTCCACGTCCACGCTCGTGACCCGTGCCTCGCCCAGGCGCCGGCACGCCAGCGCGGTCGAGTAGCCGCTGCCGCAGGTCACCATGAGGCGGGAGGTGTCGGTGAGGAAGGCGTGCTGGTACATCTTCACGACCAGCGCGGGCAGCGTGGCCGACGAGGTCGGCCACGCCTCCGGGACCACGGCCGCGGGGGCTGCGTGGTCGGCGTGGTGGGGGCCGACGCGGGTAATCACGCTGAGGCTCTTGTCGTAGGCGCTGCTCATCCACGCGTCCGGGTCGTCGGCGCCGTCGCGGAGCTCGTAGACCCATGTGCCGTCCTGCTCGGCCGGGGCCCACCAGCGGGGCACGAACAGGTGCCGGGGCACGGTGGCCAGGGGTCTGTGCCAGCGGGACTCGGATCGTACGGTCGCGTCGGCCATCCGTGCGGCATGGGTGTCCCAGCCCGCCGGCGTCCACTCCATCAGCAGGGCCCCTTTCAGAGGAGCACGGGCACGGCGGCTGCGGGCGCGCCGAGCGTCGCGGGTGCGTAGCCCATCGGGTCGCAGGGGTCGTTCTTGCCGGGGTCGCAGGAGTCGGAGTTGGAGGGCTGGCAGTCCGGGTGGCAGGCCGTCAGGTCCGTCCGCCGCGGGATGATCGCGCTCGCCTCGGCCCACTGCGGGCTGGACAGAACGGAGTCCAGGCCGGCTCCCTGGACGTTGCCCGCGGTCAGGAACCTGCCGATCTCGCAGACCGCCACATCGCCGCCTGGCAGGACCGTGGCCCGCCTGTCCCCGCAGCGCCCGCACAGCTCGGCAGTGGACGGCAGCGTGGTACCCGCCGCGTTGCCGACGGCCCGCACCCTCCCGACGTGCACGTCGCGGACGCCGAAGGCCTCCAGCTCCGCGCGGGCCCGCTCGGCACACGCCTGGTCGCCGGCGTGGAGGACGGCGACCTTCACCGCGATGCCGCGCCTGACCGCCTCGACGATGTTGGCGCGCGTCGCCTCGTGCGAGCCTGGGCGGCCGGTGACTTCGTCGTGCTCAGCCGCGACGCTGCTGTGGTACGTCGTCGCCAGCCGGACCCTGGGGTGCTCCAGCAGCCGCCAGTGCTCGTCGCGGATGCGGAAGAGGTTGCTGTAGACCCGGACCCGCAGGCCGGAATCCACCGCGTGCCGGGCGATGGCGACGAAGCCGGGGTGGAGCGTCGGCTCGCCGCCGATCAGCTGGACCTCCTCGGCGCCCAGAGCGACGGCCTGGTCGATGGTCCGGAACCAGTTGTCATCGCTCATACTGCCGTGGCCCCGCGTCGGCCCCGAGCCGGCGTAGCAGAGCGACGGGCAGGTGAGCTGGCAGCGACCGGTGATCTCCAGCGACAGGAACCGCAGCCTGGTAGGGGCCTCACGGGTGCTCGTCATGTCGCGATCGTAGGCCGCGGGCCGTCAACCCGTCCTGTGATGTGGCTACTTCGGCCGACAGGCGCCCTTCCCCACGCCCAGACCAGATGCCGGCTCATCGTGCGGTGCCGGGAGACGCGGCCGCCTCCGGGCCCCGCCACGTCGGCCCGTTCACCGGCCGCGACCGCGATCCGCGGAGGTCAGCCGACGGCCGTCTCGGGCAGCGTCGACCTCGCCCGTGGAGCGAGGCCGCTGGCGGCTGTGGAGCAGGCGGCGCCCCCGGCCCTGTCGCGCGAGACCGGCCGCGCGGGCCCACACCGGCACGTGGATCGGCTGGCCCCCGGCGCCGGACAGGGCCGGCCCGGACCAGCCGTGAACCCCGGGCGTGCCTGACGGCGGTCTCCGTAAGCTCCCCGTGTGCGGCCACTTACCGCGCAATTTATGGCCACGGGATTCCCCGCGTACGGCCAGATCTTCTCCCCGCTCGCCCCGAGTAGTACCGCTCGGCGAAGCTGGAGCGGGTGAAGAACAGCAGGGAGATCATGGAGATCCTTGAGGCATACGACCTCACAGGCAGTTACCGTGCCGCGGCCGAACTGGCCGGGTGCGACCACCACACGGTGGCCCGGTATGTGAAGATGCGGGCCGCCGGCCAGCATCCTGACCAGCGCCGTCACCGGGCGAGAGCGATCGACGACTACCTGCCGAAGATCGAGGAACTGGTGGTCCGCTCACAGGGCCGCATCCGCGCCGACGTGGTCCACAAGAGGATCGCCGCGATGGGCTTCACCGGCGGGGAACGCACCACCCGCCGCACCGTCGCTGAGGCAAAAACCCAGTTCAGGGCCGGTCGACGGCGCGTCTATCGGCCGTGGGTGACTGAGCCCGGGCTCTGGGTGCAGTACGACTTCGGCGACGGACCGGTGATCAAAGGCCGCAAGACCACCCTGTTCTGCGCGTGGGTGGCCTGGTCCCGATTCCGGGTGGTGATACCGATCTGGGACAAGACACTGCCGACGATCACCGCCTGCCTGGATGCCACATTCCGCAGGATCGGCGGAGTCCCTGCCTACGTCCTCACGGACAACGAGAAAACGGTCACCATCGACCACGTCGCCGGTATTGCGGTCCGCAATCCGGAAATAGTCGAGGTCGCCCGGCACTACGGCACGACCATACGTACTTGTCTGCCGGCAGACCCGGAGACCAAGGGCGGCAGCGAATCCACGGTGAAGATCGCCAAAGCCGACCTGGTGCCCCGGGACGTGAACCTGCGCGAGCAATACAAGACCTTCGGTGAGCTCGAGGCGGCCTGCCGGACATTCTGCGACGAGGTCAATTCCCGAACGCACAAGGCGACGCGGCGCAAGCCCATCGAGCGGCTCGCGGAGGAACGCCAGCGGTTGCATCCTCTGCCGCGCCGACCGTTCACCGCGGCGTTCGGCACCACCCGCAGGGTGACCTGGGAGTCGACGATCTCGGTCGACGCGGTCCGCTACTCGGTCCCGCACGAGCTCATCGACACCCGGGTCTGGGCCCGATTCCACGGCGACGAGCTCATCGTCACCGCCGTCGAGGAGAACGGATCGGCCCGCGAGGTCGCCCGCCACCACCGCGGCCAGCCCGGCTCACCGGTCCTGGACGACACCCACTACCCGCCTCGTGAGGACAAGGAAGCCGACCGAACCCCGCGGGCCACCTCAGCGGAAGAGGCGGCATTCCTCCAGCTCGGACCCGGCGCCGCGTCCTGGCTGATCGAGGCCGGCGCCGCCGGAGTCCGCCGCATCAAGGCGAAGATGGCCGAAGCCGTCGCCCTCTCCAAGCTCTACTCGGTCGCGGAAGTCGACCGCGCGCTCGGCACCGCCGCGGTCACCGCCCGCTTCGCCGAGAAGGACCTGTTGTCGATCCTCGACTACCAGGCCGTCCACGAGCACGCCGAGCCCATCCGGCGAAGCGAGGACCACTCCCTGCAGCCCGGCACCTCCGCCTGGTCCTCCTTCGGCGCCGCCGCCACGACCGCCTCGAACATCTCCGAGTACGACGAAAGCGACCAGCTCTGATGGCCACCCCTCTTCGCACCGTTCCCGGCTCGGGCGGCGACCCGCTCGCCGAATCCATCGAGCTGACCCGCCGGCTGAAACTCCCGCACATCCGAAGGTCGCTCACCGACATCATTCCCACCGCAAAAGCCCAACGCTGGGACCCGGCCGAAGTCGTCCGCGTTCTACTCTCAGAAGAGGCGGCCGGACGAGACCGCGCCAACCTCCACACCCGCCGAAAGCGGGCCGGATTCCCCACCGGAAAAACCTTCGGAGACTGGCACGAGAACAAGTCCTCCATACCCAGGGCCACTCAGGACGCGCTTCGAAGTCTCGAATGGGTCGGCCGCCGGGAGAATTTCTGCATTTGCGGCCCGTCCGGCACGGGCAAGAGCCACTTCACCGAAGCCCTCGGACAGACCGCGGTCGAAGCCGGCCTGACCGTCGCCTGGTTCACCATCGAGGACCTCGGAGCCCTGGTCCGCCGCCACCGCGCGGACGACTCCATCGCCCGAGCCCTCGCGAAAATCGTCCGCTCAGACCTGATCATCGTCGACGACATCGGCCTGCTGCCCGTCTCACCAGACGCCGCCGAGGGCTTCTACCGCCTGGTCGACGCCGCCTACGAACGACGCTCGATCGCCGTCTCCAGCAACCTCCACCCCTCCGGCTTCGACGAGATCATGCCCAAGACCCTCGCCACCGCGACCGTCGACCGACTACTCCACCACGCCCACGTCACCGTTACTCAGGGTGACTCATTCAGGTTCACCGAGGCCACCACCGGAAAGGGAGTGAAGCCTTTCAGCTGATCCACGACCAACCCATGGCGGGGAGATTATCTGGCCGCCACCGGGGACACCCACGAGGCCACCAGCGGGGAAGACCACTGGCCGCCCGCGGGGAGCACTACGAGGCCGTTGACACGTGCCCCGCAGGGTGGACGGCGGCCGCCAGGGAGCAAGGCGGGGGACCGGGCCGGTGCAGGCTCCAGGAAGGCGAGTACGAACTCGTCCGGCCCCAGAGCCGGACGGGGTGAGCGTGACACAGGCTCCAACCCGGTGGCCAGGGCGCAGTCTGGTGGCGCGTCGGCCCATCCGGTGGCCAGACCCCGAAGGCGGCCAGGCGCTCGCCGAGGGAGCCGGGACGGACCCCGCGACCCCACTCCCCATGGAGACCCCGAGTCCGCATCCGCAGGCGCCCTGGATCGACCTGCGCCTGACCTGACCCGCAGGCCGGAGCGCAGCACACCGGGGGGCCGGGGCCCGGCCGTACTGCGTCCCGTGACCGGGGGCCGGAGCCTTCCCCGCGCGCTCCACTCCGGCACGGGCCGGGACGGACCTAGTGCTCTGACCGGGAAGGTTTGCCGGGTTGCTCGGACCGCTACGACAGTTCACCCTGGCCAACTCGAACCACCCCAACCACACCGTCCAGACCCGAGCCCTGCACACCTACGTGCGCTGGCGCAACCAGAACGCCGGCCATCCTGACGTCCTGGCCGCACAACGACGCGAACGCGCCCGCATTCTCAGCGAACGAGGTGTCCGATGGGGCGGCAAACCACTGCAAACAGCAGCTTGACCGCCCGTCCTGGGAACCCTTCCCGGGCACAGCATACT
>NZ_BNED01000009.1 GCF_016755875.1 Streptomyces spororaveus
ACTTCAAGCCGCCGTGGCGCGATGAATACCGCTGCACCCGGCCTCGGAGTCGAGGGCGGGCGCAGCGCGAAGGGGGATCAGAAGGCGACGCGCTCCGTCCGGCCGGAGCACGGACTGGTGACAGCCGATCCAGCGGCACGCGGTTGCGGTATTCCGCGTTCCACATTCCGCATTCCTGGCGGATTTTCGCCTTTCGGGTAGGGCCGAAGAGCGTGAAATGCGTCTTGGATCTATGCCGAGGCTGTACCGAAGGGGTTGTCGACGGCATAACGCCACAGCCCGTCCGACCCGCGCCGGGCCACATCCGTGGCTGTCCCCGTCAGATGGACAGGGGCGCCGTCGGGGCCGGTGCCGGAAATGCTCCAGTCGACGATCAGCAGGGCGAGATCGCCCGCCGTGTACGTGTGCCGGACGCTTACCTCGATCGGCAGCCCGAGCGCCAGGAACTCCGCCGTGGCCGAAGCCAGCGCGGCTCCGGTCAGGGGCGTTCCGGGCCGCGGGACGAAGACGGCGTCCGGCGCGTAGACCTGGGCGACCGCCGCCGGGTCACCGGTGTTGAAGGCCGCCGCGAAGACCGCCGGGTGTTGCCCGGGATCGGCGGTCAGGGTGACAGTGGGCGCATGATCTCGTTCGATGCTCATGGCCGCAGCCAAACCGATGCCGAAGCAGCTCACCAAACGGAAAGCCACGCGGGCGCGGGCAGGGGCGGGGCCGGGGAAGCCGGGGGCTGGGACGTCGAGCTGGTCCCGGACGCCGGCGGCCGCACCCGGCGGCCGGAGCCTGACTGTCCCGTCGAGCGCGCGCTCGCGGCGGTGTCCGGGCGCTGGACCACGCTGGTGCTGCGTGAGCTGATGGGCGGGCCGCTGTCGTTCGGCGAACTGGCGGCCCGGCTGCCGGAAATCAGCCCGAAGGTACTCACCGACCGGTTGCGAGCGCTGGAGGGGCGCGGCCTCGCCGCCCGGGACCGGCTGCCCGGCTTCCCGGTCCGCACCTGCTACCACCTCACCCCGGCCGGGGCGGCCCTGCGGCCGCTCCTGGTCGAGCTGTACCGGACAGGGGTGGGGCTGGGGCCTGCGTGATCGGCAGACACGTACCGTCGTCCCGGTGTCGGCGCCCTGACATGCGTTCAGAGACTTTCGGCTTGTGCCTCCGCGTGCGTCCCGCGACGAAAGTCGCGCGCCCGGTCATCCTTCGTGCGGACGAACACCGCCGCCCCGGGGCCCTAGCGTGATCCGCATGACCAGTGACACGGGGGACCGTACTGACGGGCGGACATGGCGGCGGACCGCGCTGGGGGTCGTGGCGGGAGTGCTCGCCGCCGCGGCCGTGGGTGCGGTCTATTGGTGGCAGGGCTGGAACCTGGGCCCCGGTGCGGCCTTCCTGTCCGGTAAGGCCGCGGTGAAGGCGGGCTTCTTCGTCGCCGCCGGAGGCCTCGCCACAGTGACCGTGTGGTGGCAGGGGCGCCGGGCGTCGCGGTCCAGGCCGCCCGAGAAGTAGAGACCGAGACCCACGGGCAGCCTTTGGCCGGCCGGCTCTACCGACTGACCTCGCCCGCGTTCGGCGAACTGCCTGCTCGCGCCCGCCGGCCTCGGAGCCGCGTGTGCGCGGGCGTGAAGGCCCCGAGAGGGCTCGGGGCCTTCCTGTCGGCTGCGTGCGAACGGCCGTCGGCCCGCCCGTGCGGCGTGTACGTCACGCTCCGCCCGGTGCAGCAAGGTCTGCCGCACGGAGCCGAAGCCGGTGTCGGTGTCGGTGCCGGTCCCGGTGCCTCAGCTCAGCACCGACCGCGTCCACGGAGCGCACGCGGGTGCCGATCCCGGGGACGCGCCCGGCTGTCAGCCGGGGGTGTCATGTCGCTCGGCGGTACGGGGCTCAGGGACCCGTCTCAGTCGCCGATGCCGGAGCTGCCGATGCCCGAGTTGCCGATGCCGTGGCTGCCGAGGCCCGTGTTGGCGATGCCCGCGTTACCCAGTCCCCAGTTGGCGATGCCGGCGTTTCCGACGCCGTGGTTGAAGGCGCCGGCGTTCCCGACACCCTCGTTGAGGGCACCGGCGTTCCCGACACCGTCGTTGAAGACACCGGCGTTCCCGACGCCGTGGTTGCCGATGCCTGAGCTGCCCACGCCGTCGGCGCTGGCCGCGCTCGCGCCGACGGCGGCCAGCACTGCCGCGGTACCCAGCGCGATCGCCACACGCAGAAGAGTCGTACGCATCATCACATACCTCCTACTTAATGGACCTTTGCACCGATATCCCTAACATGCGATCACACCGGATGTGGGGACGACATGCCGCCCGCAGCCATCCGGCAGGGGCGCACGCCACGTATGCACCGACTCGGTCGACCGCGATGTTCAGCGGCCTGCC
Organism: Streptomyces spororaveus; assembly: GCF_016755875.1. Lineage (NCBI taxonomy): Bacteria > Bacillati > Actinomycetota > Actinomycetes > Kitasatosporales > Streptomycetaceae > Streptomyces > Streptomyces spororaveus. Next base: position 2,364 of record NZ_BNED01000009.1, read on the forward strand.
GGGCCTGGACGGCGGGCCGGTCGGCGGCCAGGCGCGTCGGGCGGAGGAAGACGGTCGTTCGGCCGCCCGGCCGATGGCGGCCCGGTCAGATTCCCGCCGCCGCGGGCGCCGGGTCGGCGACCACCGGCCGCACGTGGGCCAGCAGCAGCTCCAGGAACCGGTCCGGCCGCCGGAAGGCCGCGAAATGGCTGCAGTCCTGGATCAGTTCGAAGCCCTTGACCGGCGCACGGACGGCGTCGAAGAAGCGACGGGCGAGCGCGGGCGGCGTCAGGACGTCCTTCTCTCCCTGGAAGATGAAGAACGGGATCTCGAACTCGGTACCGTCCGCCCAGTCGTCGAACCCGGACGCGCTCGCGGTGATCTGCTCCGAGAAGGTCATGCCCTTGACGAAGAGCCCCATCTCCCGCAGCGAGTGCCGCGGCGAGCACCACAGGGACCCCATGACGACCTTCTTCATCGTTTCCAAGGTCAGCGGGTCGCTGGTGGCCAGCAGCTTGGCGTACATCGCGCGCTCGCGGGCCGTCCACCGGTGCTCGTCGCGGCCGAGCGCCTCGACGGCGGCCAGCTCCTTGCGCTTTCCGGCACCGCGCAGGCGGGTGAGCAGGGCCTGACGTACGGAGTCGTCGCGGCCGGCGTCGTGGATGTTCTGGTCGGTGCCGACGTACGCGGCGTAGCGGTCGGGGAACTCGCGGGCGAGCCGCACGCCGAAGGCGCTGCCGTAGGAGTGGCCGAGCAGGACGACCTTGTCGGCGCGCAGGCGGGCGCGTATGTGGTCGGTGACCTCGACAGCGTCCGCGTAGATCCGGTCGAAGGTCATCTCGCCCTGCCCGTCGGCGCCGCCGTGGCCGAAGGTCTTGAGGGAGCCGCGCATGTCCCAGCGGACGATCGTGAAGTACTTCTCCCAGGTTCTGGTGCGCGGCCCGAAGATCGCGGTCGAGGCTCCGGGGCCGCCGTGCAGTTCGAGGACGACGGGGTTGGCCAGGTCCTCGCCGCGGACCGAGATCCACTGGTCGATGCCGCCGATGCGGACGAAGCCCTGCTCGTCGATGCCGTTCGGGGTGTCGATCCGCATCAGGGAGGCGTTGCGGGAGCGCCTGAAGGCCCGGTGGGCGAGCAGTCCGGTCGTGGGCGCCGCGAGGAGTGCGGCGGCGGAGGTGGCGACGATGGTGGCGATCATGACTCTCCTTGGATCCGTGCAGCGCAACTGTATATGCCGTAAGCGGTTGGCTATACGTTATAAACAGTTAGGATGGAGTGTCAATGGGAGACGCGAGGAGACGAGCATGACGGCGAAGAAGCGCGGCCAGGCGAACGGGCAGGAGCCACCCGGGCCGGCCGCGAAGCAGGGCGGCGCGAGGGCGAGTGTCGCGCTGCTCTGGGGCGAACAGGAGCCGCCGAGCCGGGGCCCGAGGCCTTCGCTCTCCGCGGCCCGGATCGCCGGGGCGGCCATCGGGATCGCCGACGGGGAGGGTCTGGACGCGGTCTCCCTGGCGCGGGTCGCCAAGGAGTTCGGTGTCACCGCGATGGCGCTCTACCGGTACGTTCCCGGCAAGGCGGAACTCCTCGACCTGATGGTCGACCTGGCCATCGGCCCCCCGGCCCCAGTCGCGGACGTCCCCGGCGGCTGGCGCCCGCAGCTGACCGAGTGGGCCAGGCGGTGCTCGGCCGTGTACAGCCGCCACCCGTGGGTCCTGGCGGCCACCGGCATGCGCCGCCAGATCATGGGACCGAACCAACTCGGCTGGCTGGAAACGGCGTTGGCCGCGCTGATCGGCACCGGCCTGTCGGCCGCCCAGCGGCATGACACGTTCCTGCTGCTCGTGGGCCATGTCCGCAACGTCGCCCAGCAGTACGTGGACCACGACGAGGCGGCGAGCGCGGAGTGGGCGCAGCTCACCGCCGACGTCCTGGAGCGCCACGCGGACCGCTTCCCCGCGCTCACGTCGGCGATCGCGGAGGGCGCCTTCGCGCCACAGGGCAGGGACCCGCTGGACTTCGGCCTGAACCGGATCCTCGACGGGGTGGAGGCCCTGATCACCCGGCAAGCCGGTCCCTAGCGCCGCGTCCGGCGACGTCCGTCCTGGTGACGGCCTCGCGTAGTCGCCCGTCGGCGGCTCGACGGTGGAGCAGCCTGGGTCAGACCCCCCAACCACCCCCCGCACCCCGCTGCGGACGGGGGCCCGTTCCCGCGGGCACCTGGCCCGTGGTGATGAGGGGGGCGGCATCGATGACGGCCTGGTGGTTGGTCGAGTACCGGCAGTTCTCGGACTGCTCCGCCAACGTGAGGTCCCGGGTCGGGACGAGGGGGGCGTCCACGATGAGCACGGTGCCCTTTGCGAACCGCTAGTGGGGTTGGAGCGCGAGCATGGGCCCGAGGTGGTCGATGATGCGGTCCGCCGCCGACGTAGACACTCCGGAGAAGGGAGCGAGCTGGCGCAGTGTCGAGTTCGCTCGCCTAGGCCGCGACCAGACAGGCCGCTGCGCGTAAGTGTCAGTCGATCAGCAGTTCGTCAAGGCGCTGGACGGACCTCGGGGTGTCCATCTCGTCCGCCATTGCCACCAGTCGAGCGTGGTACTGCCGGGTGATGGGCAGATCGTCCTCATAGATCCACGAGCACATCGTGTCGAACGCCAAAGCCTCCTCCCCGTGCGAGAGCAGGTGGCGAACGTCCGTGATGACAGCCTCCGCGGTGAGCGGCGACTCCTCCAGGAGCGCCACCACACGTGCTCGATACGACAGGCTCACGAGCTGTCCCCCTGCCAGAACTCAGCGGACCGATGACATCGGACATCCTCGTCTCCAGCCAAGGAGCTGTCGACTCGCCCACCCGTAACGGGACAGCCCTTAAAGGTTGTTGCAGAAGGTCTGCCTCGGACAGGTTGGGGTGCCGCTTGAGTGAGCCCGGTGCCCAGGTAGACGCCGTCCGCGATCACCGTCGCGAACCGGTCCATCCGCAACCCGGTGAACGTCTCCACCCACACCGACTCAGCCCGCAACACCCCACCCATACACGCGGAATGCCCCGAGCTGAGGCTTCTGCAACAACTTTTAGGCGTGGCGGACGGGCGCCAGGGGCGACGGGAGGACGGCGGGGCGGTCGAGGAAGGCGAGCACGGCCCGCTTCTCCGGCAGGTACACCTCGGGCAGGTCGAGCTCCGGGAGGGTGATCTCGCCCTGCCGGACGAAGCCGAGCCGGTTCAGCAGGGCGAGCGCCTTGGCGTTCGAGGCGTCGGGCTCGGCCACCGCGCGCAGGACGGCGGGGTCGCGGAAGGTGAACCGGATGAGCGAGCCGATGAGGGTCCTGCTGAATCCGGGCCGGGGCCGGCCGGTGATCGGGGCCAGCATGAGATGGACGCCGATGTCGCCCTCCCGCACGGCGTAGCAGTCGCTCACCCGGTCCTCGGCGGGCTCGTACGTCTGGAAGAGCGCCACGGGCTCGTCGTCCAGCCGGACCATGAACGCGTGATGCGTCTCGCGGCGGTCCACGTCCTCGTAGATCTCCTGGACGAGTTCCCGGCTGGCATCGTTCATGCCCCAGAACTGCGCGCGCTCCTCGACGACCCAGGAGTGCAGCACGGCGGAGTCCGCGACGGGGTCGACCGGGGCGAAGCGGACCGTGCCGAAGCCTTCGACGGTCTCGGTCATGACGTCCGCGCGCGAGGAGACGAGGGGGGGGTGGACTCGGGTCTCCTACAGGTTCCGTTTCCGGTTGGGGGCGGGGCGCATGCGCGGCCCCGAGGTTAGGCTGCCCTAACTATAGAGACTCCTAGAAGAGGGTCCTGAGGGGCCCGGCGCTGCTCGGTGTCGTACCGGTCGGGCCGGCCGCCGTCAGGCCCCGTAGCGCATGCGCCCCAAGGCCGTCATCGGCCGGTCGTGCGCGGCGACCGGAGCCGGGAGGCAGGTGGAGCCGGTCAGGTAGCGGTCCACGGCCGCTGCCGCCGCCCGGCCCTCGGCGATGGCCCACACCACCAGCGACTGCCCCCGACCCGCATCGCCCGCGACGAACACTCCCGGCACGCGACCGCCACCCGCCGCGAAGCCCGCGTCCCGCGCGAAGTTGCCGCGCTCGTCGAACTCCAGCCCCAGCTGCTCGCGCAGGCCGCCGGCCCGCTCGGGGCCCGAGAAGCCGAGGGCCAGCAGGACCAGGCCGGCCGGTATGACGTCCTCGGTCCCGGCCAGGGGGCTGCGGGCCACCGGCTCGACGGCGGTCAGGTGCAGCGCCCTTACCCGGCCTGCCGCGTCCCCCTCGAAGCGCAGGGTGGCGCAGGCGAACAACCGGGGGTCGCGGCCCTCGCGCCCGCGGGCCTCCTCGTGGGCGTGGGAGATGCGGTACGTCCTCGGATACACCGGCCAGGGCTCGTCGTCGGTCCGGCCCGCCCCGGGCTCGGGGTTGATGTCGAGCTGGAGCACGGAGATCGCACCCTGCCGCAGGGCCGTGCCGAGGCAGTCGGAGCCGGTGTCTCCGCCACCCACGATCACCACGTGCCGGCCTTCGGCACTGACGGGCGACACGGGGTAGTCGCCCTCGCGCACCCGGTTGGCGCAGGTCAGGTAGTCCATGGCCTGGTGGATGCCATGGAGCGAACGGCCGGGGACCGGCAGCTCCCGGCGCTCACCGGCCCCGATCGCGACGACTACGGCGTCGCACGCGCCGCGCAGCTCGTCCGCTCCGGCTCCGGTCGTGCCGCCGACGTCAGCGCCCGTGACGAACACCGTGCCCTCGGCCCGCATCTGCTCGATGCGGCGGTCCAGGTGGCTCTTCTCCATCTTGAACTCGGGGATGCCGTAGCGCAGCAGTCCGCCGATCCGATCGGCCCGTTCGTGGACCGTGACGCGGTGACCGGCCCGGGTCAGCTGCTGCGCCGCGGCCAGTCCGGCCGGACCGGAGCCGATGACGGCCACCGACTTGCCGCTGTGCCTCTCCGGGGGCCTGGGGGCCATGTAGCCGAGCCGCAGGCCCTCGTCCGCGATCGTCTGCTCGACGTTCTTGATGGTGACCGGGTCCGCGTTGATCGTGAGGACGCAGGCGTCCTCACAGGGGGCCGGGCAGAGCCTGCCCGTGACCTCCGGGAAGTTGTTGGTCGCGTGGAGCCGCTCGTACGCGGCACGCCAGTCCCCGTGGGCGGCGTACGCGTTCCACTCGGGTATGAGGTTTCCCAGCGGGCAGCCGGTGTGGCAGAACGGTATGCCGCAGTCCATGCAGCGCTCGGCCTGCCGTGAGACGAGCGGCAGCAGCGCCTGGCCCGCGTAGACCTCGCGCCAGTCGCCGAGTCTTTGTTCTACGGGGCGGGCCGGGACCGCCTCGCGGGGGATCCTGAGGAAGCCGAACGGATCGGTCACGCGCCGCCTCCCTGGATCGTGGGCGCGGTGAGCGGCACGGCCCGCGCACCGTGTCGCTCGTACGCGCATTCTGTGGCGGTTCAGCCAGATTACGCCGCCTCCGCGGCCGTGCCCTGGGGGATCGAAGCGGGTGACCGGACGGGTGCGGAAGGTGACGCCCTCGCGGGAGTGGACCGGCCGCGGTTTCGGCCCCGGCCGACCGAGCCGAACGGACCGGGCGGGCCGGACCCGGCGGGCCGGACCGGGCAGGGGCTCACCGCGCCCGTGCCCGAATCCCGTGGCTCGCGCCCCCGGCGACTCCCGCCCTAGTTGAACGGTTCCAGTGTCATGAAGGCCTCTTGCGGGTTGCCGTCGTGGACCAGCGACTCATGGGCGCCGACGTCGTCGAAGGCGAAGCCGTACGCCTTAGCGTCGGCCATCTGCCCGTGGATGATGCGGGAGTAGTGGTTGGTGACGGCGTCACGGTAGAAGTCGGTGTCGTTCGCGTCCGGTTGGCCGGGGTTGGTCAGGAGCGTCGACCGGTTGAAGCCCGCGCACAGGGTGCGGGCGATCGGGCCGCGGACCAGGTCGTTGGGTGCGTCCAGGAGCTTGTAGCAGCCGAAGACGCTGTCCGAGTCCGGCTTCTGGAAGCTGGTGACCACCGCTCCCGATCCGTTGGTGAAGTTCATGACGTTGCCCGAGACCCGGCCGTAGTACTTGGTGTTCGGCTGGTTCACGAAGGGCGTCACGGTGAGCGTGGAGGAGCTGTACTTGTTCCAGACCCGGTTGATGTAGTCGTTCATGACACCGGCCGGGATCCCGCCCGCCTCGATGCCGTGACCGGGCGAGAGCGCGCGCAGCGGCTTGCCGTCGGGGCCGTTCTGGATCAGTCCGCCCCAGCCGGCCGAACGCAGCTGGCCGAAGACGGCGTTGTAGCCGCCCGGCTTCAGCCGACCCGTGTTCGTGACCGCACCGTCGGCCGCTTTCACGCCCACCGCGTACGGAGCCGAGAACATGTCGACCTGGGTGCTGTTGATCCACAGGCCGGCATCGTTGAGCGTGTACTCGGACCAGTTGAACAGGACGTTGCGGTTGGGGTCGGAGGGGTTCTGCACGGCAGGCTGCACCAGGCCGCCGGTGCTGAGCTTGAAGACGATCTTCTGGCCTATGGAGAAGTAGACGCGTCCGGAGAACTTGGGTATGCGGATCGTCTTGGTCTGCCCGCTGGCCGGACCCGCGATCGACGCGTCGGGCGCGGGGGTGGGGGGATTGCCTCCCACGGGCCAGGGGTGGAATCCGCCGTTGGCGTCGGCCCAGCCCTGCCGGCCGGTCGTGAGCTGCGTGCCCAGGTTGTACACGTATACCGGCTCGCTGCGTCCCGAGTTGTTCTTGATCGTGAGCGGGATGGTGGCCGGTACGGCCTCTGCGGCCGACAGTGGACCGACCGCCATCAGGCCGGCGGCGACCGCGAGCGCCGAGAGCCCGGACGCCAGCACTTTCGATAAGCGGAACACGACTTTCCTCCTTGTGGGGCACCTTGCAGTGGGGGGAGGTGCGGTGCTCTCGATGGCCTGGGTATTGACGGCTGAGAGCGCTCTCAGCTTCGATCTGCGTTCAAGTCCTGTCAATGGCAGGTCCGGTTCTGCTCTAAAACGGCGCAGGCGCTTGCGTGAACCTCTCCGAGACGTCCCCGACGAGGTCGATCCCCTCGGGGTGCAGTGTCATGACGGGAGCGCCGGGTGACAGGTCGAAGCGGTCGATCTCGGCCCACAAGAGGTTCGGACTGGTGGACAGTTCGAAGAAGTACCGCTTGCGGGTGAGGTCGCAGACGGTGCGGTACTCGGTGTTGTAGGTCCGGAACCTTCCCTCCCGGTACGGCGCGCCGAACGGCACCGAGGCGTTGCGAGTGACGGCCAGGATTCCGGCGACCGCCTGCCGGTCGTCCGCCGGCTCGGGCAGCAGTGCGCTGAAGTAGGCGGCGCGCTGGAAGCGGTCGACCGCGTTGACGTTTCCGGGCAGGGGTACATCGCTGCTCGGCCGGTCGTGGCCGAGCACCTGCACGGCGCGCACCTTTTCCCGCAGCAGGCGCAGTTGTTCCTCGTAGGAGGGTTCGTTCGTCATGATCGTGTAGCTGCGGTCGTGGTGCACCCGCCGCCGACCCTCGATGTACTCGATGATCGCGGAGTCGCCGGACCCGTCCTCCAGGGCCACGTGCACCGAGGCCCGGAAGCCGCGCAGCTCGACCGGTACGAGTTGGCAGGCGTCGAGCAGGCCCAGGGCTTCCTGCACGGTCTGGGCACCGTCCAGCAGGTACTGGATCCACAGGGCGATCTGGAGGCCCGGCCTGCCGGGGTCACGGGGGCCGAGGTCGGTGCTGTCCAGGTACAGCATGTGCGCCGCGAGGCCGGCCTCGTTGAGGCCGTCGGCCGTTCCGGCACCGTAGACGGTCGTCACCAGGCTGCCGAATCTGCTGGTCCACAGCAGGGGGTTGTCGCCGACGACGGTGGTGTCCCCCAGTCGGCCGCCGTTGCGCTCAAGCCCTCGGGGGAAGACCGTCAGGACCGGCTCGGTCGATTCCGGCCAGTCCATCGTCCGGCCCGCGAGGACGGCGTGGTTGTTGGTGTTCCACAAGATCCGCGTACACATGGGGAATCCCTCTCTACGTGAGCCGTACGCATCGGCTCGCGGCCGAGGCGTGTACCCCGGGGACACGGCTCGTACTGTCCGAAAGAGACGGCCTATCCGGTGGGCCGCGACCGGGCGTGGGCCCGGTCGCGGAACCACGCGCACACCCCCACCAGCACCGCCACCCCCACGCCGTACACCGGCAGCCACAGGGTCGTCGTGGCCGCCAGGCACTCCGCAACAGCCTTACGGGCCTGGTCCGCCTGTACGAACGCCAAGGCCGCCCCGTCACTGCCGGCCAGGTTCCCGAGGCCGGCCTCCACCTGCAGGGCCTGGTACCTGCCCACCAGCACGCAGTCGCCGCGCGTCGCCGGCATCGGGAACAGCCAGGCTCGGCGCTGCAGGAGCGGGGCGAGTGCGATCGCCACGCACAGGCCGACGACCAGCGAGTACGCGACGAGGCCGCGCAGGTACGGGGAGCGGATGTCCGGGTTCCACTCCGCCCGCCGCTGGAAGGCGAGCATCACCGCGAGCAGCGTCACCCCGATGAACGTGGCGAACCACTGCCACGAACCCTGGGCGAGTGCGAACGTCAGCACCGCGGCGAGTCCGATGCCGATGACCCCGGGAGCGGGAATGCCATCGCCTGCTGCGGCGGTCACGGGCCTCGGGGTCACTCCCGGTCCGGATTCACGCACGGGCCTCTCCTGCGGGGCGGGGAGGCCCAGCATGCGCCGCGGGGCGCCGCGGCCCGGGGCGCCATGCCGTACGCGCCCTGCGCCCCGCCCGGATGGCCCGCGCCCGGCCGAGTCCCGCCGGAACGCCGGCCCTGAACGGGTGGCCGGCGCTCAGCGGGAGTCGTCGGGCGCGGCGGTCGCGGCGCGGCGGAACTCGGCGTTGATGCGCTGGGCCTCTTCGAGCTGGTCCTCCAGGATGACGATGCGGCAGGCCGCTTCGACCGGGGTGCCCTGGTCCACGAGCTCTCGGGCGCGGGCCGCGATCCGCAACTGGTAGCGGGAGTACCGGCGGTGACCGCCCGGGGACCGCAGCGGTGTGATCAGACGAGCCTCGCCGATGGCGCGCAGGAAGCCGGGGGTCGTGCCGAGGAGTTCGGCGGCCCGGCCCATCGTGTAGGCAGGGTAGTCATCGTCGTCCAGCCGGCCGCCGAGCGAGTCATCCGCTGTCATCTGCACCTCTTCTTAGAACGCGTCGAAGGGCCTTGGTGCCGTACGACACCAAGGCCCTGAAGGGAATTCAACACCATCTGTCGGCCTCAGCGCTGCGCCGACCTTCTGTTACCCGCGGTCGCGCCCTGGAGACGGGCGGGAGAGCGGGGATCGTGAATGCCTGACCGGGGACCACCTGCCGTTCGGGGGTCGTGCGGTACCCGGGCCGTGTGCGTCCTGCCCGGGCGATCCTGATGGTGTCTGCTTCCCCCCTCCTTCGATCTTGGCTACGAGAGAAACCATAGGCGTGGCAGGGCCGGATGTCTACCTTGGCGGTGATAGGTTTTCTCGTGTCGAAGGCCAATAGATCTTCTCCCGACCGGCACAGCCCCGGCACGGCACGGCCGCAGCACCGGCACAGCGTGAGAGCCCGACCGGACGTGCCGGTCGGGCCCTCATGTGCCGTGCCGGCGGTGTGCCGGTGCTGTGCGGTCAGGCAGATACCGATACGGGCGCCGGCTCGCCGAGCATCGCCGAGGCCCGCTGGAACGGGT
>NZ_BNED01000010.1 GCF_016755875.1 Streptomyces spororaveus
CCCGGCCGACCAGCCGGACCTGCCCACGCAATTTCGCCGCCTCGGCCAAGCGGCCGCCCTGACCTGGGCCCTGGCCGGCCGCGACATCCACCTGGGCAATATCGTCCTGTCGGACAGCGCCCTACACATCATCGACGAGGAGGTCTTCGGCCTCGGCGTCGTCACCGACAACCCGGCCCTGCCGACCCCCCTCCGCGAAGAGCTCAGGTTCTTCGAATCCTCGCCCGTCCACACCGGCGTCTTCCCCTACCTCACCCCGCTCCCCGGCAGGGAGAGCGGCATCGATTTCTCCCCGTACAGCAGGCTGCGCGCCGCACTCACCCCGGCCCGGCCTACCCCGACGGGGCCGCAGGAGCTGCTGGACGCTGATGCTGTTGCATTCCTGCACGGCTACGAGGAGATGCTCCAGGCCTTCGGAGACGTCTCAACCCACAACCGGGCCTTCCGTCAGCAGGTCGAGGAATTGACTGGCGAACGCTGCCGTCTGGTCCCGCTGCCCACGGCCCGCTACGGTGAACTCCTTGCCCAGAGCCTGACGGAGGAACGCCTGGCCTCCGGCAGCGCCCGCGAGTCGTTCTTCACGGAGCAACTGCACGCCGACTCGGCTTTCAAACCATGGCGTGGACCGCTCGTCCCGGAAGAATCCGCGGATCTCTTCGACGGCGATGTCCCCCTGTTCCATGCCCCGGTGGACAGCCGCCTTGTCCGCGGCCTCTCCAGGAACGCGCACGCCCTGCTGGACCATACGGGGGCCACGGTTCTGCAGCACCGCACGGCCCGCCTCGCCGTCGAGATGCCGGCACTGCTCTGGCAGGCCACCGCCTCTCTGGAATGTGCTGCCCGTAACCGCGGTCAGCGGCTGGCCGCGCAGTCCGGTCTCACCGCCACCACTGCCTCGGCGGACCCCGGACTGTGCGTGGACGCGTCCCACACCCTTCTGTCCCGCCTGCGGGATCTGGCCGTCCAGACCCTGGACGGCCACCTCGCCTGGGCAGACGTCCGACACGACATGCGCCGCAAGTGGCACATCGGGCACGCCGGTACCAGCATCCGCTCCGGATCCTCCGGCATCCTTCTGGCCTCACTCCTGCTGCGGGCCGTTCCCCAGACCCGGTTGGCTACCACCGCCGACGACCTCACCTCCCTCCTTGCCGACCCATGGCTCGACGAGACGGAACAGCTCACCCAGGACGAGGGCGTCTATGTTCTCAGTGAGTTGTGCGAGCGGCTCCTGGTCGCCACCGAACTCCTGCACCGCACCGCCGGTCCACGGACGGAGCCCGTTCTCAGAGCGCTCCTCTCCGCGATCAGGCGGAGCCTGCCCTACCTCAAAAGCCACCCCGACCAGGACATCGCCCCCGCACTACTGGCACTGGCAGCCGCTGCAGGCACCCTGCCCGCCGGCCACCAGGACTCTGTGCAACGCCTCCTCCAACAGTTCGATGACGGCTCCACAGAGCTCCCCCGTACCTATGACGCCCTCCTGGCCCGCCACCTCATCGCGCGCCGCTTCCCCCACCTGCCCCTCCTCCAGCCCGGAGACACTGCTGTACCGAACGTCTCCGCGTTCTTCCCGCCCTGGATCAGCGGAGCCTTCCCCGAGCACGCCGCCCGGCTCGTCCTTGCCGAGACAAGTCCTCGGTACGCCGACATCACGGCGGACATCGTCGAGTCCCTGCGCGTCACGACGGAGCACAACCACGGCCTGGCCAACGGCACAGCCGGCCGAATCAGCCTCCTGACGCTGTTGGGGGAAAGCAAGCAAGCTGCCCTGCTGGCCACGCAACTGGCCACCCTTGTCCTGGCTCCCGACTCGCGCAACCCGGATCGAACATTCGATCCTGCCGCACGTCCGGGCCTGCTGACCGGCATGGCCGGTACCGCCTACGAGCTGGCACGCAGCGCCAGCGGCGGCCACCTCCCGTCGCTTCTGCTGCCTGCCGGTCTGGCCACCGGACCTGCCGCCCAGAACAGCCCTCCTCACCTCCCGCGCACGGAAGAGAACCACCGATGAACAGCGGCGAAACCGTCCGGGCCTATCACGAATGGACCAGCAACAGCACCGGCCCCATCCATCGCCGCCCACCACGGCCGGCCGAGTACATCCAGCTCGACCCGGACCGTGAGCCGCCCCCCTTCAAGCGTTACCCGGACTCCGAACTCCACCCTCTGCCCGTCACCGCTCCCATGCCAGGACCGGCCGCGACGGACGCCCTGGCCGGCCTCACTGTCCCAACCGAGCACCCGGTCGACCTCACGCTGCTCTCCCGGATCCTGCGTCTTTCCTTCGGAATCACCCGCAGCTCCCGGCGCCACGGCCGCACAGTGAACTGGCGACCCGCTTCTTCCGCTGGCAACCGCCATCCCCTCGAGGCGTACGTCGCCACCGGACAAATCGACGGCCTCGCCGCCGGGCTCTATCACTACGCCCCGGAGGCCGGTGCCCTCGAACAGCTTCTCGACGGCGACCAACGCAGCGTTGTCGCCGGAACCGCCGACACTCCTGCAACGCAGGCGTTCATCATCCTGACCGGCCTGCCCTGGCGGACCGCGTGGAAATACGCCGAACGGGGCTGGCGCCATGTGTACTGGGATGCTGGCACCGCCCTCGCCAACCTGTTGACTCTGGCCGAAGCGCATGGCTTGCAGGCACGGCTCCACTTCGGCTTCGACGACCAGGCGCTCAATCGGTTTCTCGACCTCGACGGCCGTACCGAATTTCCCCTGTTGATAGTGGCACTGGGCGGTTCCTCCACAGCACACACCCACGCAGCAGCAGCACGCAACCAGGAGCTGCCTACGCCTGCCGAGCCACCGTCCGCACCCATTGAATTCCCGCTCGTCACCGTTGCCCAACAGGCAGGGAACCTCTCCGGCAACTCAGAGGTGCGGAAATGGCGCAGCACGCCCGCAGGAGACGCTACCCACCCGTGCGGGGCAGTCGAGCCCGCGGCCCATCCGCACAGCGGGTCGATCGAAGAACTCATCCTGCGGCGCGTCACCACCCGCCGCATGGACCCTGTGACGGTTTCACAGCAACTGCTGAGCTGGGCCATGCAGTGCGCCACCCGCCCCGTCTCCATGGACGCCGTCTCCACCGGCCATACGCTGATCACCCCAGACCTGTCGGTGCACGGCATCGCAGACCTAACTCCCGGTGTCTATCGCTACCGCAACGGTCAATTCAAGGGGCTCAGCCTTCTGACCGAGCCGCAGGCACGTGCTCAGGCCACCGGTCTCTGCCTGGATCAGACAGTCGCCGGAAATTCTGCTTATACCCTTTTTGTCACCACTGACCTTGAGAGCCTGCTCCAATCATGGGGGGACCGCGGCTACCGCATGGCTCAAACCGAGGCCGGCATTGTCGTAGGGCGCCTGCAACTTGCCGCCGCAGCAATGGGCTTCGGCGCCTCCGGACTCACGTTCTTCGACGACGCAGTGGCCGATGCTTTCACCACACACCGAAGCGCCATGCTCGCCTGCGCTGTGGGAGTTCCTCTGCGCCACCCCTGAGACGGTCCTGTTTCGCCGGGATCAGCGTCGTGCTGGAATCCACGGGTCCAGCACGACGGGTCGGCGGTAGTGAGGTCTCCGAAGTGTCGGCCAGGAAGCTGGCCACAGCCGCCGTTCCATCGGGCGTCAGCTCCACATGACCCACCGCACCGTCAAGAGCCGCGCCGACGTTGCGAAGCCGGAAGACCTCTTTCGCGGCCAGTGGCAGCACGACAGGACCTCCGTCCTCGACGAGTACAAGCCCTACCTGGACGTACGTTGGGACAAGGGCTGCACCAACGCCAGGAAGCTATGGGAGGAGATCGTTCCCTTGGGCTACCGAGGCAGCTACGGCCGCGTCAGCGCCTACCTGCGAGAAAAGCGCACCTCACCACGGCCGGTCGCCGCGCAACCGCCGGCACCCCGCGTGGTGACGATATGGATCCTCAGCCGACCCGAGACACTGACCGAGATCGAACAGCTCCGGCTCTGTGGACGTTCGCGTAATTCCCCAGGTGCCCGTCTGGCTGGGGGCTGGTGACTCGTCTCGTCAGAGGTCGACGCGATGCTCGGCAGCCGATGGGTCATCGACGGAGCCGTAGCGCAAGACGACGTGCGCCGGCCGGAACGGCAGGTCGTTCAGGATGGGTGCCATGACAGCGAAGAGTGCGCCCGCGTCCGGTCCGTAGGCGTAGAGGACCACCTCGCCTCCTCCGTACTCGTTTCCGTCGAACTCGCCGACGTCGGCTTCCTCGATCGCCTCGGTCAGCAGGGACTGGGCCTCGCGGACGACCTCCCGTTGGCTTGGCTCGCCGAGGCCGTCATCGGTCAGTCGATAGTGAGCGATGACGGCATGCTCGACGTCGGCTTCTGCTTCGTCTGTGTCGGCCATGCGGGAAACGATCTCATCCCGAACCGACATCCTCGCCAGCCTGGCCCTCCGGGACGCGGTCCTAGGCCGTGTTTTAGAAGTGGGCTCGTTCCCTCGTCTCGCGCCGTGATGATCTCGGGGTGGGGCGAGGGGATCTTTCTGACGAGCAGTGGGCGGTGCTGGAGCCGTTGCTGCCGGTGGCGGTGGTGGGCAGGCGGTCGCTGGGTCGGCGGAAGCTGATCGACGGCATCCGGTGGCGGGCACGGACTGGTGCTCCGTGGCGGGATCTGCCACTCGAATACGGGCCGTGGCAGACGGTCTACGGACTCTTCCGCCGCTGGCAGCGCGACGGGATCTGGCACTTGCTGCTGACCCGGCTGCAGGCTCAGGCGGATGCAGCCGGGCTGATCACGTGGGAGATCAACGTCGACTCCACGATCTGCCGGGCCCATCAGCACGCCGCAGGCGCCCGCCGCGACGGACAGGCCCAGAAGGAACCGCCTGGCGGAACCCGCACCGAGCCCGACGACCACGGCCTGGGCCGGTCCCGGGGAGGTTTCACCACCAAGATTCATCTCGCCTGCGAGCAAGGCCAACGGCCGCTGTCCTTGCTGGTCACCGCAGGTCAGCGTGGTGACAGTCCTCAGTTCGCCGCTGTCCTGGAAGGCATCCGAGTCCCTCGCACCGGACGAGGCCGTCCCCGTGTCCGGCCGTTGCGAGTGCGGGGCGACAAGGCGTACTCCTCCCGCGCCAACCGAGCCTACCTGCGGAAGCGGGGAATCCGGTGCACGATCCCGGAGCCTGCCGACCAGGCCGCCAACCGCAAACGGCGCGGGAAGACCGGCGGGCGGCCCCCGGCTTTCGACCGCGAGGACTACAAGGCCCGGCACGCGGTCGAGTGCGGGATCAACCGGCTCAAGCGCAACCGGGCGGTCGCCACCCGGTTCGACAAACTCGCGGTCCGCTTCGAGGCCACCGTCCTGATCGCCGCGATCGGCGAATGGCTATGACCGCTCTGAGCTGTCGGTTCCTCATGCCATGCTGACCGCGACCCAGGTGAACAGGCGAGGGGAAGGCAACGATGGGGGCTCAGTACTACGGCGCCGACAGCGAGAGCGGCGACCGCATCGACGACCCCTCCGAGGATGCGCTGTTCATGCTGATCAGCGAACTCAACGACTCCGACAACACCTTCGTGGTCGTCCAGCCCGACGAGGACGACCCTGTCTGGTTCGCCTCCGTGGCCGTCCTGGACGAAGGCGGTTACGAGATCGTCCGCCGTGACACCACGCGCAACGAGCACGAGGTCACCACGGCGACCAGCATCAACGACATCGCCCGCGACCTCACCATCTGGATGGCCGCCCGCGACTTCCCCGGACGGCCAACCAGGCAGGTCAGCGAGTTCTAAAACACGGCCTAGGTGATCGTGGGCTTGGCGGGCCTGTCGGTCGGGTTCTTGGGCCGCTTGCTCGGGCGGTAGCTGGGGCCGTTCATGATGACCTGGTGGCTCCCCTCCATCGACCCATCCTCGTCTTCCGTGATCACCAGGCTCGGTGAAGTCCGCGTGCGTCCGCCCGGGAACGGCGACAGCCGGTCACTGCCGAAACTACCCCGCCGCCCCTGCACACCGGTACGGGCGCGGCAGATTCCGGCCGGTGGGCGCCATCGGCTGCCGCGTTCAGCGGCGGAAGATCGACTTACCCGCCGCGGGCCGCTACAGGAAACTGAGGAGGGGCGGTTCTTTGAGGAAGGTGAGGCGCGGGATGGCGGAACCGGAGGATGCCGTTGCCATCCGCCACGTCACCGAACGGCTGATGAAGGCGCACCCCCAGCTGGACGCGGGGCTGGTGCAAAGCTCGGTACGGACGGCGTACGAAGAGCTCAGGTACGCGCGCGTGCGGACCTACCTGCCAGTCCTGATGGAACGCAGAGCCAAAGACCTGCTGCCGCCCGACGAGCAGACGAAACGCCACAACTGACCCCGCCGCGCGACCGCCCTTGGTCCGCAGGCTGCTTGCCGTAGAACGACGGGAGCCGGACCGCGGAGCTTCGGGCGGACACGGAAGCCCGGGCGGGGGAAGAGAGTAAGGGGCCCCGACCAGCCGGGGGGATGGCCGGGTCGGGGCCGCGCCCCGACCGGCGGGGGGGTGCCGGGCGGAGCGGTCAAGGGGTGGGGCGGGAAAGGGTGGTCGCCTCACGGCGGAGGGATCTGCGGGGCTTCAGCCGAACGATCTTCCCCACAGGCATAGGTCGGGCCCGGGGACACAGTCCCTCCCCGCACCCCACAGATACATGAACGGTCAACCAAACCGGAATGTTCCCACCTATAAGAGGTATACCGCCGTCCCGGTCAGAAGACGACGGGAACACGCAGACCGAGAGCAGCCGCCGCGCGCCGGCAACGCGCGCGAACGGCAGCGAGCTCCGCACGCACATCCGTCCCCGCCCGCCCCGCGGCGGCCGTGGAGGATCTTGCGGCCGCCGCGTGCAGTTCGGCCCGCGCGGTCGCGCCGTCGCCGGGGAGCACCGTGAGTTTGGCAGCGTCCGCCCGCGCCGACCAACCGTGCCACCTCCGCCGGCCCGGACACCGACCGGTGGACGTGGACGCCGAGCATCCCGGGCACCCATCCTTCGAGGGCGCCCCGGATGTCCTCGCACAACCCGTCGACACCCGTGTGCGGGCCGTCGGGGGCGATGCCGGTGCTCATCTCCCCATAGTCTCCGCCGCCACCGACATCCCCCTTCGGTGTGGCAGCTTGCCCAACGGTGCGGGCCGTCGCCGGAGGGGGCGACGGCCCGTGCGGTCATGTCACGCAGGATCTCCGGCACGATGATGGGGCCTGCGGGTGCCGGTGTTAGCGGCGGCGGCCCCAGGTCTCGGTGTCGACGGTGCGGCCGCGGTCATCGCGCAGCGTCGCGGTGTCGGAGCCGTTGTCCCAGACGTAGTTACGGCGGTCCTGGAAGAGGTCGGTGCGGGTGTCACGGCCGTTGCCGGTGTGGATACGGATCGTGGCACGGGGGGCGATGCGGACGTTGTCGAAGCGGTAGCGGTTGCCGTCGCTGTCACGCAGCGTCCAGCCGCGGAGGCTGATGCCGTCGCGGGTGGTGTTGGTGATCTCCACCCACTCCGAGTTGAGGGAGCGGTTCGAGCGGTCGTCGCGTCCGGGGCTGTCGGCCTGGACCCGGCTGATCTCCACCCGCGGCCGCTGATGGTGACGGTCACCGTCGTGCGCGGCCGCCGGCAGAGCGGCGGCACCGACGACGGCGCCGGCGGCCAGGACGGTGGCGGCGATACGGCGTACGGAGGAAGAAGCAGAAGACATAGGTGACGCTCCCTCAAGAACAGCGCCCCACCAGCCGAAACAGGTCGGTGGAGGCCTTTGCGGTGTCGGCCCGGTCGAGCCGAGGGCCACACTCTCGACCCGACACGACCCCCACCGCACCCCCCGCAGACGCCGGTTACCGGACACGGACATATCCGTCACAGTCGCCTGCACACCGCACGCATTCCGTCCGAGCGTGCCCCTGACATTCACTGACAGCTACACCCACCCGCCCCACAAACCGGACATCAAGGTCGACAGGCTCCGGCGCACTACCGGGCGCAGTCTTCCGCCGCTTCACCCGGCCGGACCAGTGGATCAAGTAACAACCGTTCTGCGGAATTCTTCGCACGTGCGCCCGCAATTCGGACATGAGTCCCGTCCTGTGGCAGGCCTCGCGCCCCTCGCCGTCATCCGTCGCGGGCGGTCAGAAGGAGCATCAGGGCCTTGGAGTGGGTGGTACCGAGCCCGGTGGCCACCGCCTCGGCGGACATGCCGTCCTCCGCCAGCACGCGGGCCGCTTCTCGCCCGACGCGGGTGGCGATCCGCTCCAGCACGCCGACGGCGCGCAGCGCGGCCAGCGGCGCGTCCTCGGTCGTGGCGGTCAGTCGCTCGGTGAGCTCGACCAGGAGGGCGGCCAGCGGCTCGGGCAGCGGTGCCGCCTTGTCGCGGACGAGAGACAGGTGGGCGTTCCAGTCCGCGAGCGGCCCGGTCAGATCGACGTCCGCCTCGTACAACGGCCGGTCACCGACCGCATCCCAGTCCAGCAGGTACTCCGCGGCACCACGCCAACCGCACGCACACACCGCCCGGAGCGCCTCGGCACGCGGGCGGCGGTGCCGGCCGTCGTAGGCCGACCAGTGCGTCGTGGAAGGCACGTCCGGGCCGCTCCCGACGTCGAAGTACACCGGCCCCGGCTCACCACCACCGATCAGGACACCCACCGCGCCCGCGTGCGCGTCCCCGAACTCCACCGTCCACCAGTCCCACTCCACCAACACACCACCCTCCATCGCGATCCCGCCGGCACCCTGCCCCGCCCGCGCCGGCACCCACACCCCCGCCGACCCAACAAGGCACGTCGTTGGGCCGCCCGCCCAACCACGCCGCGATCACGAGCAGCCCAGGAGCACGGCAAAGGGCCGCCACCCGTCGAGGTGGCGGCCCTGACCTTCGGACCCGGTCTACGGGGCGAGGGTGAACTCCACATCCGTGCCGCCACAGCCGGCCGCGATGTCGAACAGCCGATCCCGCTCCGCCTCGTCGACCGCCAGGCCCCAACGCAGCTTGGTCGCGGTCCACTCCGCGCCGTACCGGCACAGCGCGTCCGGCGCCGGCGGCAGCCACTCCGCCGGATCCTGGTCCGCCTTCGACCGGTTCGAGCGGGCCGTCACCGCGACCAGGGAGGCCGCCTGGCCCTGGTCGTTCGCGTAGGCTTCGCGCCTCTGTGCGGTCCACGAACTGGCGCCCGAATCCCAGGCCTCGGCGAGCGGCACCATGTGGTCGATGTCCAGCGCACCGGCCGGGGTCACCTCCCGCTCGTCGTAGTACGACCACCAGGTCCCGCCGGTCAGGGTGCAGCCCGGCCCGATCTCCGGATACACGATCGCCTCGGCCAGAAGCACCTCCTGGCGGGTGTTGCAGCCGTCCGCCGGGATGTCGCCGGCGTTCCAGTGCCGGAACGAGGTGCGCTGATAGCCGGTCCGGTCCTCGGTGGCGAGCGGCAGCGCGGACACCGCGACCCCGATCGGCAGAACCTGCGGCACGACCGCCACGGCCGGAGCTGGGCCGGCGGGTTGGGTGGCCGCGTGCGCGGCCGTGGGCAGGGTCAGGGCAAGGGCGGCGGCCGCGACAGCGGACCGCTTCAAGATCATCATGGGCCGGTTGTACCGGCCCACGCACCGTCACCACCAGGCCCCGGAGCGCGGTTCACCCGGCCGGGGAGATCGATTCACCGGTGAATCGATCATGCTCCGAAGGGACGGCATCACTGCCGACGCCACATCACCCGCGTGCGGTTTCCGGCTGCGGAGACCGACGCCCCGCCCCAACGGCACGACTCCGGGCGCCCCTTCGTCGCAACCGGGCCGGCGCATGCGGCAGATGCCGCACCCCGGAGGTCTGCTTCCGAAGCGCGGGGAGAGTCCAAGGCGACACGCCGGACATGGCGGAATTCCACACCATCGAGGACCTGATCCGAACGGGTGACGTCAGGCCTGCGACGTGCCGAAATCCCAACATAGACACTAGATATAGGGAGGCCACCACAACATGTAGTGGTTTTCGCGTCTTCGCGGGTAGCCGGCACCGCATATGCTGGGGGTCACCCCGCGATCCAACGGACCGTCAAAAGTGGGTGCCCCGGCCATGCCGTAGGAAGCGGCCGGGGCCCTACCTCGTGACGTCGGTCGTGGTTCCCCAGTCATGCCTTCACGTGAGGAGCACAAAATGACGTCGTATCTCGACGGTACCCGATACCCCGGCGAGCGTCCCATCCGGCCCGGTAACCCGTGGCGCCCGTCGCCGACGAAGATCTTCGTGATCCTGGTCGGCGTCATCGTGGTCGTCGCGAACGAGCTGGTGCCGCAGTCCTCCCCCTGGGCCACCGCGCTCGGGGCGCTGACCACCGCCATCGGACTGCTGATGGGAACCCCCCTCATCAGCATCCGCGTGCCGGTCGTCGTGCTGCCGTACCCCGTCCTGCGCCGCCGGCGGTAACGCCGGGCTCGGAATCGAAGAACGCGAGGCCCGGGACACAAGTCGCGGGCCTCGCCCCGATTCGCCCCCGACTGCGGCTTGCGAGGACATGGCACCGGTCAGCCCGTGGCGGCCGCCCCATGGCCGAACTCGGGAACATCGTCAAGGGTCGTGTCCAGGCGCAGCCGCTGGAAGCGCAGCGGGTGGCGGTAGATACCTCCGTGGTCGATGGCCCGGTCGGCGCTGACCTCGGCAACCACGGTGGGGTTGACGAGGGTGGTGTCGAGGACGTCGCGGCTCCCCCACGCCGCCGAGAACTTCGCGCCCGTCCACGGGTGTCCGGGCGCGGCCGCGGTGAGGTGCTCGGCGACCTGGCGGGCGGCGTCCGGGCGCAGGGGTACGGTCCGGCCGACCGGACGCAGCCGGCCGTCGTGGTCGTGGCGGCCGAGGACGAGGAGGCCGGGGCGGGTCAGGGTGCCGGTGATCGCGCCGACGATCATTTCCGTGGTATCCCGCCTCCGGATCTTGGTCCACCCCCGGTATCCGGGCAGGTAGCGGCCGTTCAGGGGCTTGACCAGGATCCCCTCCACCCCGGACACGTCCGTCCAGGACTCCAACCACTCCCGTGCTGTGGCCAGGTCCGTCGTCTGCGGGACGAGCGTCCACGGCGCGCTCAGGGCGTGCTCGGAGAACAGGTTCTCCAGCAGGGCGCGCCGCTCGACGTACGGAAGGGTGAGGAGCTCCTGGCCGTCGTGCTGCAAGAGGTCGAAGGCGACGAAGTAGGACGGCCACCGGGAGGCGAGGACGGCGGCGCCGCGGGCGCGGGTCGCGGCCCGGCGCTGCAACGCCTCGAACGACAACCGGCCGGCCTCGATGTCCCAGACGACCAGTTCGCCGTCGAGGACCAGGCCCTGCGGCAACTGCGCCTCCGCAGCCGCCACCAGGTCCGGCCAACGGTCCTGCACCAGCGCCCCGCGCCGGGTCTGCACCACCACCGCGCCACCCGGCCCGGACGCGGTGAACAGCAGCGCCCGGTGACCGTCCAGCTTCTGCTCGTACGCCACCCCCGCCCGCACAGCGGCCGGGCCCGGCACGGCCTCCGCGGCGTGCGCCAGCATCGGCTCCACCGGCGGCCTGAGCATCACGAGGACCTCCCTCACGGCGTGCGCGTCCCCCTTCCAGGGTCCGACAGACCAGCCGGAGGCGACCACTCGCGCGTGATCAAGTTCGCCGGGATGTGACTGAGCGTTCTACTTGGCCAGTTGAGCGAAGGCCCGGCAAGGTTGGCGCATGACACGAGATGACCTCTGCGAGATGCTCGCCGAGCAGACGCCGGCATGTGGCCGCGCGCGAGAGGCCCTGCTCTCGGGAGGCGCCTTCGATGTCTGGGAGGGCCTGGTCCCCGCCGACCGGCACTTCCACGCCTACCGGACCCGCAGCCGGGTCGCACAAAGGCACGGGCAGGTGACCCTCGGCCTCGATGAGACGGTCGACATCCGCGAAGGCGCAGGGGACAAACTTCTTCGCAGCGGCTTGATCAGGTCGGCAGATCGGGTATGGACGTTCACGCTCTTTCTCAACGCCGCCGCCACGACGGTGCTGGCCTGTGCTGGCGTCGCCCGCACTTCACACGACGGGTACTGACGGAAGCTGAACGATCAGCTGGCCAACTACAACGCTCAGTGGCCAAGTAGAACGCTCAGTCACACGGGTGACCTGTCTCAGCGAAGTTTGGTGAGTCTCATCGAAGTGTGACCATCAGGGTGGAGCGGTTTGTCCTGGCCGGGTACAGACGTCATGATCGCGGGATGGCTGAAGAGATGGTTGTCGAGAAGACCTGGCGGCTCATGCTGGAGGGGCATCCCACGGCGCGACGGGGAGAGCCCGCAGTCATAGAGGCCGCCTATGCCGAACCTCGGCTGCGGGCCTTGTTCCCGTTTCCGAGCCACGGGGCGCTCACCTTTCACCGCAACACGCAGTTCCCATGGAGCAACGACCTGCCGTTCATCGTCGGCGACGCGCAATCGTGCATCGTGTACGCGCCACTGGGTGCGTCGCCGCGTGTCTTGGGCGAGTCACTCACACCGAATGAGGCGGCCGCGTTGGTGGTGGCCCACCTGCCGCACGACTGCGGGCCAGCCTTCGATGGACCGTGGCCCCCAGCGGAGAGCTCCACCAACTGAACCAGCCGCAAGGCAGCAGCCGCCGTTCCGGTCAAACTTCGATGAGACGGGTCAACAGGACAGGGTCGATGAAGGCGTGGGCACTCGCCGAGGAAATCGAACACGTGTTTCACTGGTGGGGTGAGACCACCGTTCCGCTTCCCCGAGGATCTGATCACGCTCCGACGGGCGTGGCAGCAGACGTACGCCGAACTCGCGCAGGTCCCCACCGGGGCCGGTACGACCGCGCTGCGGCGTCGGCTGATCGCCCTCTCCGGAACGCTGTGCACCCATCCCCACTGGGCGGCCCCCGCCGCCTGGCGGACCGGCGGCGTCGAGCTGCGGCGCGCCGCCCACACCTCGATATCGACAGAAGGGGAAGGTGCAGCATGAGCGAGCAGACCACTACCAAGCCCCGCCCGCAGGTCGCCACCTGGGCAGCCGGCCAGACCGGCCCCTGCGCCCGGTGCCACACCTCCACCTGCCGCTACGGGGTGGGCGGGAACCCGCTCTGTGCGCCCTGTAAGCAGGCCCGGCAAGAGCTGCTGGCCTGCTCCTGACCGTGTCCGATGCCTCTCCGTCGGCCCCGATCACTTTGGTCCTGCCCGACGGGCAGGCCATCGAGCGGGTCCGGCTCTACGAACGCCAGCAGCTCGACTCCGGGCTATGGATGTACCGCATCGGCGTCCCTCTGTGGCAGACGGCCGCCGGGGGCGGCGTCGAGCCGGCCGAGTACGGCACCTGGGTCACCTCCGAGCAGCTGCGCCCCCTCCCCGGGGTCGATCTGGGCGGCATCCCGGCCCACCCGCGCACCCGTACCTCGGCGCCGACCCGGTGGGCATGGCTGCTCGACGGCCGCACCCACGGCCAGCCCGCCACCGTCCACGCCGAAGGCTGCTCCGGCGCCACCGACCGCGCACACCCGCTCGGCACCACTCAGGCACTCGACGTGCTCGCACGCCCCGGCACCGTCGCCTGCACCGTGTGCGACGCGGCCGAGGCCCTGCTGCCGATCCTCACCCACGGCAACTACTCTGACCCCGACGGGGCCCAGACCGTCGGGGACCCGCTGTAGTCGTGGCGCACGTAGCCGCGGCCGTCGCCGTGCCAGTCCAGGAACAGCACCGAGTCGCCGAGCGCGGCCGCGCCGGCCCGGTGGCTGATGGTCGCGGTCCGGTAGGTGCCGGTGTGCTTCCCGCTGGACGTGCTGTCCTCCAGCCGCGCCTCCAGCTGGGGAAAGTCCCGCTCGGCCAGCACGGGGTCGGTGCCCTCGCGGGACTGTTTGATCTGCACCCGCAGCTTGGCCCCGTCGAAGATCGTCGGGGTCGTCCACGGGGTAGAAACTCGCCCCGTCCCAGCGCACTTCGGCGTACGCGTACACGGTGCCTGTGGACCAGGTCCGCGCCAGCCAGCCGCGGGCGCCACCACCCGAGGACCGCCGGGCCCGTCACCGCCGCCGCGACCCCGGCGGCCGACAGGACACCGGTGCCGGCGGCCGCCACCGACCACCAGCCGCTCCAGGCCGCCACCACGGACGCCGGGACGACCAGACGAACCGACGCACGGGCCACGCCAGGCCAGCAGGATCACCGTCCGGCGCCGGCCGCGATGGTGCGCAGCACCATGTGCTGCTGCTTCCCAGGGGCATCCCGGGCTCCGGCGGCGAGCTCGGCGGCCGTACGGTCACGCACCACCTCCTCCCCCGCGCACCACCAGCTGGCCGACGAGGAGGGGTCACTGGGCTTGATGTCTCGGCCAGCCAGTAAGCGCACCAGCACCGCGTCCCCGGCCCGCCGCGGCTCCGACACGTCGGACCGGCCAGAGCGGGCCCGGTCCTTCTGCCGCTGCTGCGCCAGCGCACCCGCCACGAATGCCGACCATCACGGCCGGCGCTGCCGCCTTCGCCAGTTCCTCGGCCGCCCACGCCCACAGATCCCCGTACACCCGCCGCCCCGCCCTTCCAGCAAAAGGACAGACCAGTCCTCATTCAAAGCAACGAGGGCAGACCGCAGCAGAAACCCCCGTGCGTCGAGGCGACCGGGGGTTTCCGTGTACCAGTCAGGCAGCCTTACGACCGACGGCTCGTGGGCGCGAGCCGGATATCACCGCGGCGCCTGCCTCATGTCTGCACGGCATACAGCATGTTGGACCCGTCGGAGAGGTACGCGACTCCGTCGGCGACCACCGGCGAGGACGCCGGGCTGTTACCTAAAGGGTGGACCCAGTGCTGTAGCCCGGTATCCGCCTGCAACGCGAAGAGCTGAAAGCCGAAGGCGACGTAGACGATGCCGTTGGCCACCACAGGCGAGAGCACCTCATTCAAACCGATTTCGTAGGACCAGCGTTCGCGTCCCGTGGCCGCATCAACCGCATACAGCTTGGGCATCACGTCCCTATCTGTGATTTTCGCGACCCTTGCGCTTGCGAGGTAGACGATGCCATTGGCCACCGCTGGCGACGAGCGCAAGCGGGCCTTGGTGTGGAATGACCAGCGCTCCCGCCCGGTATCCGCGTCCACCGCGTGGAGCTTGCCGTTGTCACTGCCGACGTAGACGACGCCGTCGACCACCGCAGGCGACGAGCGCACCTTCCTGCCCGTGGCGAAGGACCAGCGCTTCTCGCCGCTCCTCGCGTCCACCGCGTACAGCCCACCGTCGTCACTGCCGAAGTACACGATCCCCTCGACCACCGTCGGCGACGAGCGCACCATTCCACCGGTGGTGAACGCCCAGTGGGGCTCCCCGGTTTCCGCGCTCACGGCATGGAGCCCGCGGTCGTCGCTGCCGACATAGACGACTCCGCCGACCACCGCAGGCGACGAGCGCACCGTTCCACCGGTGGTGAAGGACCAGCGCTTCTCACCCATCCTCGCGTCCACCGCGTACAGCCCACCGTCGTCACTGCCGAAGTACACGATCCCCTCGACCACCGCCGGCGACGACCACGCCCTGCCGCGGGAGGTATAGACCCAGCGCTGCTCCCCACTCGTCACATCCACCGCATACAGGGCGCCGCTGCTGCAGTAGACCAGGCCGTCGGACGCGGCTGACCCCCGGTACCTCTCCCTAGGGGTGGCCCAAAAGCCCGTGGGGGTGCAGGCGTAGGACCACTTCCTCGAACCGCGTAGGCGCCGGCCGGGCCCCCCAGGCACGGTGGCCCGTGTGTCCGGCACGGGCGAGGGGGGATCGTTCCGCTGAACGAGCTGGGCGATCTGGTCAGGCATCCAGCTTGGCTCTGTGAGCAGAAGTGTGGGGCGGAGGGGCTGCCCCTTTCCGTCCTTGCCGCGAGAGCCGGTCAGCTGGTCGAGCAGTGTGGCCACGGTCGGACGCTGATCGGGCTCCTTGGCCAGGCAGGCGGCGACGACATCACGAAGTTCACCAGGGAGGGCATCAAGGCTGGGCTCTTCCTGGACGGTACGGATGCACAGCGCGGTCGAGCTGCCAGAACCGAACGCGTTGACGCCAGTGGCCGTGTAGGCCAAGACCGCTCCCAGGGCAAAGACATCGCTGGCCGGGGTCACCGCCCGGTCGAGGAGCTGTTCCGGAGACATGTAGCCGGGGGTGCCGATCAGCACGCCGGCCCGGGTCAACGTACTGGCCTCCATGGCGACCGAGATACCGAAGTCGATGATCCTCGGTCCGTCCGCGGCGAGAAGCACATTGGACGGCTTGAGATCACGGTGGATGACCCCGGCCGCGTGGATGACCTCGAGTGCCTCAACCATGCCAGCGGCCAGGTCGAGCACCGAGTGAAGTGGCCATGGACCGTGAGCGGCGAGTGCCTCACCGAGGGAGGGGCCCGGCACATAGACGGTCGCCATCCAAGCTGGCGAGCCGTCCGGGTCGGCGTCGATCACACCGGCGGTGAAGGCGCCATTGACCCGTTGAGCCGCCGTCACTTCTCGCTTGAAACGTCGCCGGAACTCGCCATCCCCAGCCAGCTCCGGACGCACTACTTTCACGGCAACCGGGCGCCCGCCGGGCGAGCGCCCGAGGTACACCCGGCCCATTCCTCCGGAGCCCAGACGCGCCACGATCTTGTAGCGCCCCACCTGCTGCGGGTCCTCCGGGCCCAATGGGTCCAACGCTCCCACCCCACACCCCCTTCAGGCTCCCCCTTGGGAGCCGCTGTCCGACCCCGCCACCACTTCCACACAAGACGCAGTCCGTTGCCTGGTATATCCCTGACGGTGTGCACATCAAGCGATGAAATTGTTGGCAGCAGCCGCACGGTGTCTCCCCCTCCGAGTGCTGTCTCACACCTGCCCTCGACCCGCCCCGTGGGCCCTACGGGCGGGAGATCTGGAGGCACTCGGCATAGACAAGCCCCCCCCCTGCAGCGTTGCGCAGGGGGCCGGATGGTTCGGGTGGGTGGTGGTGTCACCAGCCGTGGATGAAGGCGGCGGCCTCGGCGGCGTTGTCGGCGACTCCGACGGGCAGCCATTCGCCGGACTCGTCGTCGAGCTCGAAGAGGACGCGGGGGGGCGTCGGGGGCGAGGTGCGCGGCTCGGCCGCGAGCCGCCGGGTCCAGGGGTTCGGCGCGGCGGCGTCCTGTGATCTGCCTGTCGGACTCGCGCTGGCGGTCAGGGATGCGCCCGCATCCGCAGCGCGAAAGCCATCCGCTGGGGCGGACGCTTCCTCACCGACGCAGCCTGACCCCAAACCGGTGAACCTATGCGGTCAGAGCACTAGAGCTGGGCACGGCAGCCAAGAAGCGGGATCGGCTGCGGCCGCCGCAGTTCTGGTCCTACGGTGGCCAGGTCAGCGCGAGCATGCGTCAGGTGCAGGTACGTAGGGGTGGGTGCGGTGGATATTCCTCTGGTGGATGCGGTGGCTGCGGTACGCGACGAACTGCTGTCGGCGGCGGCTCAAGTCGGCGCGGATCCTGGGGTGGTATTCGCGGTGGGTCCGGTAGAGATGGAGTTCGAGGTCGAACTGCGGGCGGACGCGAAGGCGAAGGCCGGGTTCAAGCTGTGGGCGGTCGGGGCGGAGACCGAGGCCGGCCTCTCGCGCGGCCGTACCCACCGCGTCTCCTTCACTCTCACCCCCAAGCGTCCCGACGGCGGCGACCTGCTCGTCAGCTCCGCGCAGGAGCGCCCGGAGGGGCCCGGCGACGTGTCGGGGCGCATCCCGGACTGACGGTGGCGCGGTCCGGTCGGCACGACCGGACCCAGGCGGGGTGGTCGGGACCAGGTGTCGGGACCGGGGTGGGGTAGGAAGTGGAACAGCTGAGGGTGACCGCGGTGACCGGGCCGAAAGGCCCGGGGTCGGGGTACGCGGTCGGGGGCCGCCTGGTTCTGACCTCCGCGCACGTCACCGGCCCGGCTGGTGGCCGCGTGCAGGTGTTCCACCCGGGTGGCGGCGGCAGCGCGGGCGGAACCGTGGTGTGGGCCGGGACGCCGGGCGGGCGTGACGACGCGGCGCTCGTCCTCGTCGATGGCTCCCCGCACTGGCGGCCGCCAGCCGCGCCGGTCCTGTGGGGGCGCCCTGACACCAAGCGCCCGGGCACCTCCTGTGAGACCTGGGGTGTGCCGGACGAGGCCCAACGCCCAGGCAGGCCGGTCGAAGCCGCGCACTTGCACGGGGAAGTGAACCCCGGCAGTGGCTTCGTCGGCAACCAATACGTCATGGACCTGCGCACCCCCGCCGCCGGATGGCCGGGCGACGGAACCTCGCCCTGGTCGGGCCTGTCGGGGGCGGCTGTGTTCTGCGACCG